>JBGQCE010000062.1:0-10616 GCA_041495185.1 Bradyrhizobium sp. | reverse complement strand
CCACGCTGACCACGGTGGACTTCTTCTGTCCAATCGCCACGTAAATGCAGACAACGTCGCCACCCTTTTGATTGATAATCGTGTCGAGACAAATGGCGGTCTTGCCGGTCTGCCGGTCGCCGATGATCAGTTCGCGCTGGCCGCGGCCGATCGGGATCAGCGCATCGATCGCCTTGAGGCCGGTCGCCATCGGCTCGTTGACCGATTTGCGCGGAATGATGCCGGGCGCCTTGACGTCGACGCGCTTGCGCTCGGACGCCTGGATCGGGCCCTTGCCGTCGATCGGATTGCCCAGCGCATCGACGACGCGGCCGAGCAGGCCCTTGCCGACGGGGGTATCGACGATGGCGCCGGTGCGCTTGACGGTCTGGCCTTCCTTGATCTCGCGGTCGGCGCCGAAGATCACGATGCCGACGTTGTCGGTCTCGAGGTTCAACGCCATGCCGCGGGTGCCGTTCTCGAACTCGACCATCTCGCCGGACTGGACGTTGTCGAGGCCGTAGACGCGGGCGATGCCGTCGCCGACGGACAGCACCTGTCCGACTTCGGAAACCTCAGCCTCCTGGCCGAAATTCTTGATCTGGTCCTTGAGGATCGCGGAAATTTCCGCGGCGCGGATGTCCATCAGCCTGCCTCTTTCATCGCGTACTTGATCGAATTGAGTTTGGTGCGAAGCGAACTATCCACCATGCGGCTGCCAAGCTTGACCACAAGGCCGCCGATGATCGAGGGATCGACTTTCACGTTGAGCGCGACGTCCTTGCCCGTCACTGACTTCAGCGCGGTCTTCAGGGCGTCGAGATTCTTGTCGCTGAGCGTTTCGGCAACGGTGACGTCGGCCGTCGCCTCGCCCTTGAATTTGGCGACCAGCGCACGGAAGGCGCGGATCACGTCGCCGACGGCGAACAGCCGCCGGTTGGCGGTCAGAACTTTCAGGAATTTCGCGGAAATGCCCGAAATACCGGCCTTGTCGAGCACGGCAGTGAGCGCCTTCGACTGCGAATCCGCCGAGAAAACCGGGCTGCGGACCAGCCGTTTCAAATCGGCGCTGTCCGCCAGCATGGCGTCGAATCTGTCGAGATCGGCTTTTACCGCGTCGATGGATTTTTCATCGCGCGCCAACTCGAACAAGGCCGTTGCATAACGGCCAGACACTCCCGAAACGGACGGATTTTCAGCAGCCACAAGCGCGCTCTTTTTAGCTGTCAAACTCGCAAGGGAAAAACCGTCGCCACGATGCGGCGCCTAGCGATCCAAGCCCTTGGAATTCAAGCGGGACTTCGATTTTCGACCGGTATGAGTGGTACCGGGATCGTTAAAATCGCGGCTTTGCTAACATAGCAAGAGCGCAGGTGCAACATGACGGCGGTGGCTGGCGCTGCCTTGTCGCATGTCCTTTTGCAGCGATTGCCGGACGCCCTTTTCCCGCGAATTAGCCGCGACAAATCGCTCGGCTTGCCCTGAACAAAACGCAGATTTGCGAGGTCGCCGACGAGGAGTTTTGTTCCGCCCCCGGATGCATGGCCGCATGAGGCGTCAGCAGGAGCGGCAGGGGTCGGCGCACCAATCCACCGTCGCATTACTTGCCCAAACCTCGTCTTCACCGGCGATGACTTGGAAATCTAGTATCTCTACCTAATAGATTAGTAAATAAAGTGTTAACGTGTAAGATTACGGAACTTTTATGGACTATCCGTATTCGGTCACAAGATGTTTCAGCAAGATATAAAAGGGTTTACTGCCCATTTTATGCCTCATTAGGCCACCAAACGGCAACCACGCAAAAACGGGACGGGGGTTCCACTTGTCACATATGTGGCAATACTATCTGAGGGACTAATTCTATGCTGATATCTAAAAAGGCGGCACTGGGAAATTTAACCCGGTCGCGCACGGCGCTCGCTCTTATCGCCGCAACTCTTTTGGTCGGTGGAAGCATCACCGAAGCCTCGGCCAAATCCCATGGACATCATGGCCATCACCATTCTCATCATGCGAGCAACTCTTCGACCGGCGCTTCCAGCGGTTCCTGGCGTGACGCCAACGCCGCGATCGCCCCGTCGTCGGGCTCCGGTCGTTCGTTCTCGGGGATAGCCTCCTTCTACGGCAACGAATCCGGCAGCAAGACCGCCTCGGGCCAGCGCTTCAATCAGGAAGCCATGACATGCGCCCACCGCTCGCTGCCGTTTGGCACCAAGCTCAGGGTCACCCACGCCGGCCGCAGCGTCGTGGTCACCGTCAATGACCGGGGCCCGTTCATCCGCGGCCGGGTGCTCGATCTTTCGACCGGTGCGGCCCGCGCCGTCGGCCTGACCTCTGCCGGCGTCGGCCATGTGACCGCCGAGATCATCTCCTAAGGGTGCTTCGAACGCCTCTTCCGTCCATCAAGTTCGGTATGCGTTGCGTCGCGTAGCGGCCGCAGAACTTCCTGCACGCCGAAAACAGGCCTGCCGTCGCAAATGACGGCAGGTCTTTTTTGCCAACCCCCACCCGTCATTCCGGGATGGTCCGAAGGACCAGACCCGGAATCTCGAGATTCCCCGATGTGCAATTGCACATCTGAGGTTCGCGCTATCGCGCGCCCCGGAATGACGCATGTTTTTGAGTCGGCTTGCTCGGTCGAACTGACGTCACAAAAAGCTTTGCGGATCGACATCGATTTCGAGCTTGAGATTGCCTTTGGTCTTCGGGCCGGCCGCGAGCCATTCGCGTAAGTATTCCGACAGATCGACATTGCGCAGCGATTTCACCAAGAGCCGGAAACGATAGCGGCCCTTGATCACCGCCAGCGGAGCTTCGGCCGGTCCCAATACCTGGATCCGCGGATCGATCGGCGCGATCGCGGCCAGCTTTCGCGCAAAGCTTTCCGCGGTCGGCCGGTCGCCCGCCGAAATGATCAGACTCGCCAGCCGGCCGAACGGCGGATAGCCGGCGCGCTCGCGCGCCTCGATCTCGCTGGCATAAAACGCTTCGCGGTCGCAGGCGACCAGCGCCTTCATCACGGGATGTTCGGGCTGGTGGGTCTGCAGATAACCCACGCCGCGACCCTGGTCGCGCCCGGCGCGCCCGATCACCTGATTGAGCAGCTGGAACGTCCGCTCGGCGGCGCGCGGATCGCCGTTGCCGAGCCCCAAATCGGCATCGACCACGCCGACCAGATTAAGCCGCGGGAAATTATGACCCTTCGCCACCAGTTGCGTGCCGATGATGATATCGACGCGGCCCTCCGCGATCTCGTTCAACTCGGTGCGCATGGTCTCGATCGAGGTGATCAGGTCACTCGACAGCACCATGGTGCGCGCATCCGGAAACAGGTGGGCTGCTTCCTCCTGCAGGCGTTCGACGCCGGGGCCGACCGCGACCAGCGATTGCTCAGCCTGACAATGCGGACAGACATGCGGGCGCGGCATCGAGAAGCCGCAGTGATGGCAGACAAGACGCTCGCGAAAGCGATGATCGACCAGCCAGGCGTCGCAAATCGCGCAGGCAAAGCGATGCCCGCAAGCCCGGCATAATGTCAGCGGCGCATAGCCGCGACGGTTGAGAAACAATAGTGCCTGCTCGCGCCGCTCGACCGCGATTTTGATCTCTTCGGCGAGCTTCGGCGAGATGAAACGGCCGCGCGGGGGCGCTTCGCGCCGCAGATCGATCGCCTCGATATGCGGCATGTGCTGGCCGCCGAATCGCGATGGCAGCACCACGCGCTGATAGCGGCCCTTGCGCGCGTTCACCTCAGTCTCGACCGACGGCGTCGCGGACGCCAGCACGATCGGAATCTTCGCGATATGCGCGCGCACCACCGCCATGTCGCGGGCATGGTAATGCGCGCCTTCCTCCTGCTTGTAGGCCTGGTCGTGTTCTTCATCGACCACGATCAGCCCGAGATTGGCGTAGGGCAGGAACAGCGCCGAGCGCGCGCCCACCACGACCGGGGCTTCGCCGGCGGCAATCGCGGCCCAGTTGCGCGCGCGGGTGCGCGGGGTCAGTTCGGAATGCCACTCCAGCGGCCGCACCCCAAAACGCTGCGCGAAGCGGTCGAGGAACTGTCCGGTCAGCGCGATCTCCGGCATCAGGATCAGCGATTGCTTGCCGCGGCGGATCACTTCGGCAATGGCCTCGAAATAGACTTCGGTCTTGCCCGAGCCGGTGACGCCATCGAGCAGCGCGACGTGAAAGCTGCCGTTCGCGGCCAGCGCCCGCATCGCATCCACCGCGGTGCGCTGCTGCCGGGAAAAATCAGGCGTGGCGAAGGAAGGATCGGGCGCCGGCGGCGCCAGCGCGCGCGGCATGGCTTCCGTCGTCAGCGTGCCTTCATCGACAAGGCCGTCGATTACCCCAGTGCTGACGCCGGCTTCCTTCGCCGCTTCGGATTTGCCGTGCAGCAGGCGGTCCGACAGCACCTCGATCAGCCGGCGGCGCGCCGGCGTCATGCGCCGGGGCACTTCGCCGATCAGCCGCACGCCCATCCGCACCCGCTCGGGCCCGAGATGTTCGCCCATCCGCAAGCACATCCGCAGCACCATGCCGCGCGCCGACAGCGTGTAATTGGCGACCCAATCGACGAGCGAGCGCAGTTCCTCCTTCAGCGGCGGCACGTCGAGCTTTTCGCCGACGTCCTTGAGGCGATTGTGCAGGCGCGGATCCGGATTGGCGTTTTCGGCCCACACCACCGCGACCACCTCGCGCGGCCCGAGCGGCACGCACACCACATCGCCCGGCTTCAGCTCCATGCCGCGCGGCACCCGGTACGAATAGGCCTGATTGAGCGCGACCGGCACCAGCACATCGACGACGCGCGTCGACGATGTGGATGAGGTGCTGGCGCGCGTGGAATGGTCCATTATAAGAATCAGACTCGGAGCCGGAAGGGCTGGCTAACTTAGGACTGCGCACCGGTTGGGGCCAGTGTCCGGCCGGCGGTCCCTACGCAAGTTAGCGAAGGGTAAACGAAAGAGGTGCGATATAATCACGGGAATCATCGCGCGCCCCCAGGCAGCATATGACAAAACCAGCTCCCGCCATCCAACCCATCGAGCTCGACTGCGCCGACGAAGGCATCGCGCTTCAGATGACGCGCTGGCTGTCGCATCTGCGCGCCGAGCGACGGCTGTCGCCGAAGACGCTGGAAGCCTATGCCCGCGACGTCCGCCAATGCCTCGAATTTCTCTGTGAGCATTGGGGCAAGCGGGTCACGCTTCCCCGCTTTGCAGCGCTTGAGGCCAGCGACGTCAGGGCCTTCATGGCGATGCGGCGCGCCTCCGATATCGGCGGACGTTCCCTGATGCGGGCGCTGGCGGGCTTGCGCTCGTTCGGACGTTTCCTCGAGCAGGAAGGCAAGGGCAAGGTCGGTGCTTTATCCGCAATCCGCGCGCCCAAGGTCGGCAAAACCCTGCCGAAGCCGATCCAGATGGCGGCGGCGAAACGTTTCACCGATGCCGACGAGCGCGCCGGCGAGACCCGCGATCCCTGGATCTGGGCGCGCGACGCCGCCGTGATGGCGCTGTTGTACGGTTCGGGCCTGCGCATCTCCGAGGCACTCGGCCTGAAGCGCCGTGACGTCCCCCTGCCCGGCGCCGGCGACGTGCTGATCGTGACCGGCAAGGGCAACAAGACCCGCATGGTGCCGGTGCTGCAAAACGTGCTGACGCTTGTTCAGGACTATGTGGCGATGTGTCCGCATCCCCTGCCGCCGGAAGGGCCGATCTTTGTCGGCGCGCGCGGCGGCCCGCTCAGCCCGCGAATTATCCAGCTCACGATGGAACGGCTGCGCGGCGCGCTGGGCCTGCCCGACAGTGCGACACCGCACGCGCTGCGGCATTCCTTTGCGACTCATCTGCTGAGCCGCGGCGGCGATCTGCGCGCGATCCAGGAACTGCTCGGACACGCGTCGCTCTCGACCACACAAATCTATACCGGCATAGACAGCGAGCGGCTGCTGGAAGTCTATAAAGCGGCGCATCCCCGCGCCTGAGACTAGCTCACTTTCAAACCCGACACGTCACCGTCACACCCGCTTGCCCCTTGCGCAGACGGGCTGTTCGGTCAATCGTGGGGTTGTCGAGCAGGGAGGGAATCATGAGCGCCCACGAAAGCATGGAGCACGCCGAACACGCCGAGCACGCTTCCGGCTCCAACAAGAAGATCGCGCTGCTGATTGCGGTGATCGCGCTGTGTTTGGCGCTGTCGGAGACGCTGGGCAAGGGCGCCCAGACCGAATCCATCAGCAAGAACGTCGAAGCGTCGAACCTGTGGGCGTTCTTTCAGGCCAAGAGTATCCGCCGCACCGTGGTCGAGGCGGTGTCGGATCAGGCCAAATTAAGCCTCGGCGTCATAGGCGATGATGCCGCCAAGGCGGCGCTGCAAAAGCAGATCGACGCCTGGCAGAAGACGGCCGCACGCTACCGCTCGGAACCGGAAACCCACGAGGGCTCGGAGCAACTGTCCGAGCGCGCCAGGCATGCCGAGGAAGAGCGCGACCTTGCGACCGCGAAGTATCATCACTTCGAGCTCGCCTCCGCCGCCTTTCAGATCGGCATCGTGCTGGCGTCTGCGACCATCATCACCGGCATGATCGCGCTGGCCTGGATATCAGGCGTGCTGGCACTGGCGGGCATCGTAGTCACCGCGCTTGGCGTGCTCTCGCCGCATCTATTGCATCTGCATTGAACGGCTAGTGGCCGGAGCCTGATTCGACTGAGTTGAACCAGACTCCAGCGTTATCTTGAGCATGACCTGTTCGGAAAACCGGCTTCTACGCTACCGGATCGGCTCTAGCGCGCTTCGTGCACGCTTTTGCGGAAACGCTGGATCAGCCGCAGCGTGCGCGATGACCAGCCGCTACCGTCGCCACGCAGAGCATCCCTGATTCGCGATTTGATGGGTTCGACTAGCGCGGCGGCCCTGGCGCGCAAGTCCATGACAAACTCATAGAGCGTTTCGAACCAATCCATTTCCAGCAATTTATCCCGCGTCACGTCGAAGATGAAAGCGGCGACGCCGACGCCGAGGAACTTTGCAAAGACGATGGTGAGGATGGCGCTGACCCAATACTCATGGGTAAGCAGCCAGAAGCCGACCAGCTTCAGCGGAAACAGCGGGATCACCGGCACGATGAAGACGATCAGCGTCATCGCCGGCGACAGCGTATCGACGCGCTCGGCAAGCCATTGCTTGAACGTCTGCAGCGGAATCCGCGCCACCACCCACGCCACGATCGGCTCGAGGTGGTCCCACAGCCAAGCCTCGATCAAAAAGATGATCGCAAGCAGAACCCAGAGCGGCTGAAGAAGGCGGCGCATCATCCCTTGTATTCCCCGCCCGATTCCTGAGCGTGGATCACATATGTATCGCGCGCTTGCCGACTGCAAGCGCCGCTTCCTTGATGGCTTCCGAACGGGTCGGGTGGGCATGGCAGGTGCGCGCCAGGTCCTCGGCGGAACCGCCAAACTCCATCAATACCGCGGCTTCGTGGATCATTTCGCCGGCCTCGCGGCCGACAATATGCACGCCGAGCACCCGATCGGTTTTCGCATCTGCGAGAATCTTCACGAAACCGTCAGTGGTCTGGTTGACCTTGGAGCGGCCATTGGCGGTAAAGGGAAATTTGCCCGATGTGTAGGCCACGCCGGCCTGCTTCAGCTCTTCCTCGGTCTTGCCGACCGCCGACACTTCCGGCGTGGTATACACAACTCCTGGGATAACGTCGTAATTCACATGGCCGGCCTGGCCGGCCAGAATTTCGGCAACGGCGACGCCCTCGTCCTCGGCCTTGTGCGCGAGCATCGGACCCGCAACCACATCGCCGATGGCGTAGACGCCCTTCACGCTTGTGGAAAAGTGCGCGTCGATCTGCACCCGGCCGCGATTATCGAGCGCGACGCCGGCTTCCTTCAGGCCGAGACCCTCGGTGTAGGGGACGCGCCCGATCGCCACCAGCACCACGTCGGCTTCCAGCGTCTCCGGCTTGCCGCCCGCGGCCGGCTCGATCTGCGCTGACAGCGTCTTGCCCGAGGTGCCGACGCCCGTGACCTTGGCGCCAAGCTTGAACGCAAACCCCTGCTTCTCGAGGATGCGCTGGAATTGTTTTGCGACTTCGCCGTCCATGCCCGGCAAAATGCGGTCGAGAAACTCCACCACGGTGACCTGCGCACCGAGGCGGTGCCACACCGAGCCGAGTTCGAGCCCGATCACGCCGGCGCCGACGATCAGCAGTTTCCCAGGCACCTTGTCGAGCGACAACGCACCGGTCGACGACACGATGCGCTTCTCGTCGATCTCGACGCCTTTCAGTTTCGCGATATCGGAGCCGGTGGCGATGACGATGTTTTTGGTCTCCACCATCTGTGTCTTGCCGTCACCGCCTGTGACCTCGATCTTGCCGGCGCCCGATATCTTGCCCTTGCCGCTGATGACGTCGATCTTGTTCTTCTTCATCAGGAACTCGACGCCCTTGACGTTGCCGTCGATACCCTGCTGCTTGAAATTCATCATCGAGGGCAGATCGAGTTTTGGCGCGGGGACGCTGACACCCATTTTCGCAAAGGAGCGCCCGGCTTCCTCGAACATCTCGGAGGCATGCAACAGCGCCTTCGACGGCATGCATCCGACATTGAGGCAGGTGCCGCCGAGCGTCGCGTTCTTCTCGACCACGGCGACCTTCATGCCGAGTTGCGCCGCGCGCACCGCGCAGACATATCCGCCCGGACCGGTGCCGATGACGACGAGATCGTAAGTGGCCATGATTGAAGTCCTGTAGCTGGATCCTGTGACAGGTATTAGCGACCGCCCGACACATCAAGGATGGCGCTGGTCACGTAGGAGGCGTCGTCCGACATCAGCCAGACGATGGCGTTGGCGATTTCATCGGCCGTGCCGACGCGTTTCATCGGCACCATGTGACTGAGCCGGTGGGCGCGATCGGGCTCGCCGCCCGAGGCATGAATTTCGGTATCGATCAGCCCGGGCCGGATCGCGGCGACACGAATGCCCTCGCCGGCGACTTCGTGCCCCAATCCGATCGTGAAAGAATCGATCGCGCCCTTGGAGGCCGCGTAATCGACATAGGTGTTGGGCGCGCCGAGTCTTGCGGCAACCGACGACAGATTGACGATGACGCCGCCCTTGCCGCCATGACGCGTCGACATCCGCTTCACCGCTTCGCGTGCGCACAGAATGCTGCCGGTGACGTTGACGGCCATCATGCGCTGAATCCGCTCGGCCGACATCTCGTCGACACGCGACGTCGTCCCGACGATGCCCGCATTGTTGATCAGCGCGCCGAGCGTTCCGAACTTGTCGGCGGCCTTGAACAGCGCCAGGATATCGCTCTCCTTGCCGACATCGCACTTCACCGCGATCGCCTTGCCGTTTTTCCCCTCGATGGCGGAGACCGCGCTGCGGGCGGCGGCCTCATTGCTGGCGTAGCCGATGCAAACCCGAAAACCGCGGCTGGCTGCGGCGATTGCGGCAGCGCGGCCGATGCCGCGGCTTCCGCCGGTGATGATCACAACCCTGTCGGTCAAATCTGCCCCCTCACTCCAGATACACCCTACTGGAAAAGCCGCACCAGCATCGCAGCCAGCGCGAAAATCGATACGAACCACACCAGACTGCGCGCGAACGGAATCTGGATAAAATAAAGCGGCACGTAGAGAAGGCGCGTAACCACCCACGCCTCCGCGCCGAGCGCGCCCAGGCCGCCATTTCTCCCGGTGACCACCAGCGCCAGCGCAAGGGCTGCAAAGACCGGAAAGGTCTCCAGCAGATTGCGGAACGCGCGATCGGCGCGCCCTGCGAATATTCCCTGCAGCACCCTCGCTTCGTCGCGGGGACCTGCCTTGTAGTCACTACCCATCTCGAGGGTCGCGGAAATCGATTGCAGGAACAGTTGAACCAGCAACAACGCCACGCTCACGCCGAGCATCACGATTTCGGTCGGCAACGGCTGCATCATTCCCCCTTGGTCAAGCGCCTGGCTGGCGTTGCCGCCCCTGGGCAAGCATCAGAATCCGATATCCGTCAGAGATCCAGCACCAGCCGCGCCGGGTCTTCCAGGCTCTCCTTGACGCGAACCAGGAACGTCACCGCTTCCTTGCCGTCGATGACGCGGTGGTCGTAGGACAGCGCCAGATACATCATCGGGCGGATCTCGACCTTGCCGCCGATCGCGACCGGGCGGTCCTGAATCTTGTGCATGCCGAGAATGCCGGACTGCGGCGCGTTCAGGATCGGCGTCGACATCAGCGAACCGTAGATACCGCCATTGGTGATGGTGAAGGTACCGCCCTGCATCTCGTCGATCTTGAGCTGGCCGTCGCGCGCGCGCCGCCCGAAATCGGCAATGCTCTTTTCGATCTCGGCGATCGACTTGTGATCGCAGTCGCGCACCACAGGCACCACCAGGCCCTTGTCGGTGCCGACGGCGACGCCGATGTGATAATAATTCTTGTAGATCAGGTCGGTGCCGTCGATCTCGGCATTCGCCGCCGGAATATCCTTCAGGGCCTGCACGCAGGCCTTGGTGAAGAAGCCCATAAATCCAAGCTTGCTGCCGTGCTTCTTCTCGAACACGTCCTTGTACTGGGCGCGCATCGCCATGATGTGGCTCATATCGACCT
>JBGQCE010000061.1:0-10659 GCA_041495185.1 Bradyrhizobium sp. | reverse complement strand
GGACCGACGCATCAGCCGGTCGAGCATCTCGCGGCACTTCGCGCCATTCCCAACATGCGCGTGTTCCGTCCCTGCGATGCGGTCGAAGTGGCGGAATGCTGGGAACTGGCGCTGAACCGGACCAACGGCCCGACGGTGCTGGCGCTGACCCGACAGAACCTCCCGCAACTGCGCACCTCAGCGCGATCAGACAATCCCTGCAGCCACGGGGCCTATGAACTGGTGGCCGCGACAGGAGAGGCCAGGGTCTCGCTGTTCGCCTCGGGTTCCGAGGTGGAGATCGCGGTTGCCGCGCAGAAACAGCTTGGCGAGCGCGGCATCGCGACGCGGGTGGTGTCGGTGCCCTCGCTCGAATTGCTGCTGGCGCAACCGGCGGACCGGCGGCAGGCGATCATCGGCACAGCGCCGGTCAAAATCGCGATCGAGGCCGCGGTCCGTTTCGGCTGGGATGCCGTGATCGGGCCGGACGGCGCCTTTGTCGGCATGCACGGCTTCGGCGCCAGCGCGCCGGCCAAGGAGCTTTTCAAGCATTTCGGAATCACCGCGGAAGCGGTGGTTGAGGCTGCGTCAAAGCGCCTGAATGTGAAGTAACTCTATTGGAACATTCGGGATTATGATGCATTGCAACGAGTGCTCATTCAGGGCAGAAACAGCCCGGGAATCGGCGAAGTCAGCCGCAAAACAGGGAATTTTCGAACCTTTGAGGAGAAATTGAATGGCAGTCCGGGTCGCGATCAACGGATTTGGCCGCATTGGCCGCAATGTGCTGCGGGCCATCTATGAGGCCAAACGCAACGATATCGAAGTCGTTGCCATCAACGACCTCGGCCCGGTCGAGACCAACGCCCATTTGCTGCGCTTCGATTCCGTGCATGGCCGCTTCCCCGGCACCGTGACGGTGGACGGCGATTCGATCAGCCTTGGCAATGGCAAGATCAAGGTCACCGCGCATCGCGATCCGGCGACGCTGCCATGGAAAGAACTCGGCATCGACATCGCGCTGGAATGCACCGGCATTTTCAGCGCCAAGGCGAAAGCTTCCGCCCATCTCACCGCCGGCGCCAAGCGCGTATTGGTCTCGGCGCCGTCAGATGGTGCGGACGCAACCATCGTGTTCGGCGTCAACCACGACAGACTGACAAAAGATCATCTCGTGGTCTCCAACGGCTCGTGCACGACGAACTGCCTCGCGCCGGTCGCCAAAGTGCTGAACGACACGGTCGGCATCGAGACCGGCTTCATGACCACCATTCACGCCTATACCGGCGACCAGCCGACGCTGGATACGCTGCACAGCGATCTCTATCGCGGCCGGGCGGCGGCGATGTCGATGATCCCGACCTCCACCGGCGCCGCCAAGGCGATCGGCCTGGTGCTGCCGGAGCTGCAGGGCAAGCTCGACGGCGTCGCGATCCGTGTTCCCACCCCGAATGTTTCGGTGATCGATCTCAAGATCGTCGCCCAGCGCAAGACCGACGTGAAGGAGATCAACGAGGCGATGAAGCGCGCCAGCGAGCAACAGATGAAGGGCATCCTCGGCTATACCACCGCGCCGAACGTCTCGATCGACTTCAACCACGACCCGCATTCCTCCACGTTTCACATGGACCAGACCAAGGTGCAGAACGGCACGCTGGTGCGGGTGATGTCGTGGTACGATAATGAATGGGG
Source organism: Bradyrhizobium sp. (assembly GCA_041495185.1). Classification (GTDB taxonomy): domain Bacteria; phylum Pseudomonadota; class Alphaproteobacteria; order Rhizobiales; family Xanthobacteraceae; genus Bradyrhizobium. The sequence goes on along the minus strand of JBGQCE010000061.1, from coordinate 8,988 downwards.
TTTCTCCAACCGCATGTCGGACACCGCCGTCGCGATGGGGAAACTGCTGTAACTTTATAACCTCATGGTTCGAGACGCACGCGAACAGCGCGCTCCGCACCATGAGGGGAAACCTCATCCTGAGGAGCCGAGCGTAGCGAGGCGTCTCGAAGGATGAGCCGTACGAGACCGTCAATGTCCAAAGCATTCCGCACCCTCGATGACGTCGACGTGAAGGGCAAGCGCGTGCTGCTGCGCGTCGATCTCAATGTGCCCATGGAGAATGGCCGCGTCACCGATGCCACCAGGCTGGAACGTGTCGCGCCGACCATCACCGAAATTTCCGGCAAGGGCGGCAAAACAATATTGCTCGCGCATTTCGGCCGGCCCAAGGGACGCGACCTGAAGGATTCGCTGAAGCCTGTCGCTGCAGCGCTCGCGCAGGTGATCAGGAAGCCGGTGGCGTTTGCTGACGATTGCGTCGGCGACGTCGCCCAGAAAGCTATCGCCGCGATGAAGGACGGCGACATCCTTTGTCTGGAAAATACCCGCTTCCATAAAGAAGAAGAGAAGAACGATCCGGCGTTCACAGCCGAGCTGGCAAAGCTCGGCGACATCTGGGTCAATGACGCCTTTTCGGCCGCGCACCGCGCGCATGCCTCCACCGAGGGCCTCGGCCACAAATTGCCGGCCTATGCCGGGCGCACCATGCAGGCCGAGCTCGATGCGCTGGCTAAGGCACTCGAAGCGCCGACCAAGCCGGTGATTGCGATCATCGGCGGCGCCAAGGTCTCCACCAAGATCGACTTGCTGGAAAATCTCGTAAGCAAGGTCGATGCGCTGGTGATCGGCGGCGGCATGGCCAATACCTTCCTGCATGCGCAGGGCGTCGCCATCGGCAAATCGCTGGCGGAGAAGGATCTCGCCGCGACCGCGCTGCGGATTTTCGACAAGGCGGAAGCCGCCAATTGCGCGATCATCTTGCCCGTCGACGCCGTGGTCGCGTTTCATTTCGCCGCCAATGCGCCGTCCCAGGCCTACGGCCTCGATGCGATTCCCGCCGACGGCATGATCCTCGACGTCGGCCCGCAATCGATCGCGCGGATTCACGCCGCGATCGACGACGCCGCGACCTTGGTATGGAACGGCCCGCTCGGCGCCTTCGAGATGACGCCGTTCGACCACGGCACCATGGTGGCGGCAAAGCACGTGGCTAACAGAACCAAGGCGAAGAAGCTGATCTCGGTCGCCGGCGGCGGCGATACGGTGGCGGCACTGAACCAGGCCGGCGTGGCCGGCGATTTTACCTATGTTTCGACCGCGGGGGGCGCGTTCCTTGAATGGATGGAAGGGAAACCGCTGCCGGGCGTCGAAGTTTTGAGGATACGCTAATTCTGGGCGATATCGGGCGCTGAGGCCCCAACGCGGAGAACGGAACACATGGCTCGGATCACGTTGCGTCAATTGCTCGACCACGCGGCGGAACACGATTACGGCGTGCCGGCCTTCAACATCAACAACATGGAGCAGGCGCTCGCCATCATGGAGGCCGCCTCCAGCCTTGACGCGCCCGTGATCATTCAGGCCTCGCGCGGCGCGCGGTCCTACGCCAACGACGTGATGCTCAAGCACATGATGGACGCGGTCACCGAAATCTATCCGCAGATTCCGGTCTGCGTGCATCTCGATCACGGCAACGAACCCGCCACCTGCATGACCGCGATCCAGGCCGGCTTTACCTCGGTCATGATGGACGGCTCGCTGAAAGCCGACGGCAAGACGCCCGGCGACTGGGGCTATAATGTCGGCGTCACCAAGACCGTCACCGACATGGCCCATCTCGGCGGCATTTCGGTGGAGGGCGAACTTGGCGTGCTGGGCTCGCTCGAAACCGGCATGGGCGACAAGGAAGACGGCCACGGCGCCGAGGGCAAGCTCTCCCACGACCAGCTGCTCACCAATCCCGACGAGGCGGTCAAGTTCGTCAAGGAGACCAAGGTCGACGCGCTGGCGATTGCGATGGGCACCTCGCACGGCGCCTACAAATTCACCCGCAAGCCGGACGGTGATATCCTGGCCATGAAGGTGATCGAGGAAATTCACCGCAAGCTGCCCAACATGCATCTGGTGATGCACGGGTCATCCTCCGTGCCGCAGGACCTGCAGGACATCATCAACGCCAATGGCGGCAAGATGAAACCGACCTGGGGCGTGCCGGTTTCCGAGATCCGGCGCGGCATCAAGAACGGCGTCCGCAAGATCAACATCGACACCGACAACCGCATGGCGATGACCGGACAGATCCGCAAAGTCCTGAAGGACAATCCGGAAGAATTCGATCCGCGCAAATATCTCAAGCCGGCGATGGAAGCGATGACCAAGCTTTGCAAACAGCGGCTGCATGAATTCAACACCGCGGGCCAGGCGAGCAAGATCAAGAAGGTTCTGACCACGGCCGAGATGGCGAAGCGCTATGTCAAGGGCGAGCTTGATCCGAAAGTCGCATGACCGGCCGCTCCTCCTGAGCGGGCCGCCAGCCTCGCTGTGCGTGGGCCAAGTTTTTCGGACCAAGTTTTCTTGGGCCAAGCTTTCTCGATCTGAGTTCTCTTGGGTATTGCCCGAGAACTGTCTAGTTTGACTTGCAAGGCGTTCCTGCTCTGGAAGGAGGCATCGATGAATCTCGCCGATCTCAACAAGGTCGCTCTCGCCATGGTCGCGCCGGGCAAGGGCATCCTCGCCGCCGACGAATCCACCGGCACGATCAAGAAGCGCTTTGACGCCATCAACGTCGCTTCGACCGAGGACAATCGCCGCGACTATCGCGAAATGCTGTTCCGCTCCAGCGAAGCGATGACCCGGCACATCTCCGGCGTCATCCTCTACGACGAGACCATCTGGCAAAACGCCAAAGACGGCACGCCGCTGATCAAGCTCATCGAACAATCCGGCGCGATCCCCGGCATCAAGGTCGACGAGGGAACGCAAGGCTTGCCGAACTGCCCCGGTGAACTGGTCACCGTCGGGTTGGACAAGCTCGCCGAGCGGCTGAAGAAATATTACGAACGGGGCGCGCGGTTCGCGAAATGGCGCGCGGTGATCGATATCGGCAGCGGCACTGCCGGCCGGGGTATTCCCACGATGACCGCGATCCACGTCAATGCCCACGCGCTCGCGCGCTACGCCGCACTTTGCCAGGCCGCGCAGATCGTTCCGATCGTCGAGCCGGAAGTCCTGATGGATGGCGATCACGATATCGACCGCTGCTTTGAGGTGACCCAGCGCGTGCTCAACAAGACCTTCCAGGAATTGCGGGTCCAGCGCGTCGCGCTGGAGGGCATGATCCTGAAGCCCAACATGGCGATCGCGGGCAAGAAAAGCCCGAAGCAGGCTTCCGTCGAAGAAGTCGCGGAGAAAACCGTCCGCCTGTTGAAAGGCTGCGTCCCCGCCGCGGTTCCCGGCATCGCCTTCCTTTCCGGCGGCCAATCCGACGAGGACGCCACCGCGCATCTTGACGCCATGAACCGGATCGGCGGCCTGCCGTGGCGCCTCACCTTCTCCTACGGCCGCGCGCTGCAGGCGGCGCCGCAGAAGGCATGGTCGGGCAAGTCCGGGAACGTCGCCGCGGGCCAGCGCGCCTTTACCCACCGCGCGCGGATGAATTCGCTCGCGACCAAGGGCGAATGGAAGGCCGATCTGGAAAAGAAGGCGGCATAGATTTGGCCACTAAACCTGTTCCGCCGCGCCCCGTGCCGCGTCTCTATCTCGCGACGCCGGTCGTAGACGATCCTTCGCCGTTGATCGCAAACCTGCCAGGCTTGCTCGCCGCGGCGGATGTTGCGGCAGTCCTGCTGCGGCTCAAGCCGACCGACCAGCGCACCATGATCTCGCGCGTCAAGGCCCTGGCGCCTGCGATCCAGGACAGCGGTGCTGCGCTTTTGCTCGACGGTCATGTCGAACTGGTGGCGCGCGCCGGCGCCGATGGCGCGCATCTGACCGGCATCGCTGCCCTGGAGGAAGCGCTGCCGTCGTTGAAGCCCGACCGGATCGCCGGCGTCGGCGGATTGACGACGCGGCACGATTCGATGGCCGCGGGCGAGCTAGGCGCCGATTACGTGCTGTTCGGCGAGCCCGATGCGCTGAAACAGCGGCCTTCGATGGAAGCTATCGCCGAGCGCCTGCAATGGTGGGCCGAACTGTTCGAGCCACCATGCGTCGGCTTTGCGGCGTCGCGCGAGGAGGCTTACGAATTTGCAGCCGCCGGCGCGGATTTCGTTCTGGTCGGCGATTTCATCTGGAATGACAAGCGCGGCGCGGTGGCGGCGCTGATGGAGGTGGAGCAGACCATCAGACAGGCGCATGCCGCGACGGCCGGAAAAGCCAAAGCCGAACAGGGATAGCGCCGGAAATGAAGCTCCTGCGTCCCATATCGATCCTCGCGAGTTGTCTGATGTGGACGGCAAGCGCCAGGGCGCAGATCTCGCTGTCGCCGCCCGGCGCGGAAGCGCCGCCCGCGGCTACCAAACCTGCAAAGCCGAAGGCAAAGCCTGCGGTAGCCAAAAAGCCCGCGACACCTGTGGCAACGCCGACGCCCGCGGCAACTCCCGCGCCGGCCGCGACGGTGACGCCTGCACCGGCGCCTGACGATCCCAATGTCGATCCGGTGTTCGGCGCCTATCAGCGCGGAATGTACAAGACCGCGTTCGATCTCGCGACCAAGCGTGTGCAGGACACCGGCGATCCCAAAGCGATGACGATGCTCGGCGAGCTCTACGCCAATGCGTTGGGCGTCAAGCGCGACTATGCCAAGGCCGCCGACTGGTACAAGCGCGCCGGCGATGGCGGCGACCGCGAGGGCATGTTCGCTCTCGCCATGCTTCGGCTCGGTGGGCGGGGCGGCCCGGTCAACCGCGAGGAGGCCGTGAAGCTGCTGGCGTCCTCGGCCAAACTCGGCAATCCCAAGGCGGCATACAATCTCGCGCTGCTCTATCTCGATGGACAGACGCTGCCGCAAGATCTCAAGCGCGCCGCGGAGCTGCTTCGCGTCGCCGCCGACGCCGGCAATCCGGAAGCGCAATATGCGCTGGCGACCTTCTACAAGGAGGGCACCGGCGTCGAAAAGGACATCGACAAGGCCGTTCGGCTGTTACAGGCGGCGTCCCTTGCCGACAATGTCGACGCCGAGGTCGAATACGCCATCGCGCTTTATAACGGCACCGGCACGCCCAAGAACGAACCCGCCGCGGTGGCGCTGTTGCGCAAGGCCGCCAGGCAGAACAGCCCGATCGCCCAAAACCGCCTCGCCCGCGTGCTGGTGACCGGACAGGGTGCGCCGATGGACAAGATCGAGGGCCTCAAATGGCACGTTGTTGCGAAAACCGCAGGCCGAGGCGACCCCATGCTCGACGAGGCGCTGGCGGCCTCAAGTCCGGAGGATCGCGCCAAGGTCGAGGCTGCCGCGCGCAGATGGCTCGGCACCACCAAATGATCCGCCTTGACGGCGGCACGACCGCAGGGCACCCACAGGAGCGCGGTCAGCAAAAGTGGCATCCGGTTTTGCGTCCGACCGCGCTCAAATGATGAGATCAACCCGTCAATTCCTGTCCTGACCTGACGCTCAGGTCGTCTTGAGCCGAGATCATGCTGCATTCAGCCCTTATCAACGTCATGGTCAAAGCCGCGCGCCGCGCCGGCCGAAGCCTCAAGCGCGACCTCGGCGAGGTCGAGAATCTCCAGGTGTCGCTGAAGGGACCGGCCAATTTCGTCACCATGGCCGACCGGCGCGCCGAGGAGATGCTGCACTCCGACCTCACCAAGGCGCGGCCGGGCTATGGTTTCATCGGCGAGGAAGGCGGGACACGTATCGGCGATGACAAGACCCATACCTGGATCGTCGACCCGCTCGACGGCACCACGAATTTCCTGCACGGCATCCCGCAATTTGCGATTTCGATCGGGCTGCAGCGTGAGGACACCATTATCGCGGGGCTGATCTACAATCCCGCCAATGACGACCTCTACATCGCCGAGCGCGGCAAGGGCGCCTTCCTCAACGATCAGCGGCTGCGGGTGGCCGGCCGGCGCAGGCTCGGCGAATGCGTGATCGCCTGCGGGCTGCCGCATATCGGACGCGGCGACCTCGAACTGTCGCGCACCGAGATGACCGAAATTCAGAACAAGGTGGCGGGCCTGCGCCGGTTCGGCGCGGCCTCGCTCGATATGGCCTTTGTCGCGGCCGGCCGCCTCGACGGCTATTGGGAACGCAACCTGCAGCCGTGGGATCTGGCGGCCGGGCAGATCATCGTGCGCGAAGCCGGCGGCATCGTCAGCGGCATCGAGGGCGACGACGATCCGCTCAAGACCGGCAACGTGATCTGCGGCAATGAATTCGTCCACGCCGAGCTGGTAAAGATTCTGAAGCCGCTGGGGAAGTAGCTCCGATCGGCTTATCAGATCCCGCCCGGCATAGTTCCCCGTCATCATCCGCGAAAGCGGATGATCCAGTATTCCGCACCGCTGATGTTCAACTCTGGTGTCACGGAATACTGGATGCCCGCCTTCGCGGGCATGACGACAGTTATGATGCCGCCTTCTAAGCCCGGTTTCACGCCGAAGTTCCCTTTTCCCGCCCCAAACGGACTGCAACTGGCTTTTTTCTCAGCCCCGCTGTGCCATATTGAGGCCCGAAAGCGGTTCCTCGCAACGGATGACACCGGCAATGCCTCCAGGCCCCTCTTCCCGCTCCGCGATGGAGATCGAACTGAGCAAACTGTCCTCGCCACGGATTTTTCTGGTGCGGATGCTGGTATTCCTGGTGCTGTGCGCGCTGGTCACGGTCGTGCTCTACAAGCAGATCATCACGGCCTTCTTCGCCAATCCCGGCCTCAACGCGCTGATCGGCGCGGTACTCGCAATCGGCACCGTCCTGTCGTTCCGGCAGGTGATCCGGCTCTATCCGGAGGTTGCCTGGGTCAACAACTTCCGCATCGCCGATCCCGGCCTCGCGATCGACCGGCACCCAACCCTGCTGGCGCCGATGGCGGCGATCCTCGGCGGCGAGCGCTCGGGGCGAATGACGATCTCGCAGCAGACCATGCGGCATCTGCTGGACTCCATCGCCACCCGGCTCGATGAAGCCCGCGACATTTCCCGCTACATGACCGGCCTGCTGGTATTCCTCGGACTGCTCGGCACCTTCTGGGGCCTGATCGAAACCGTAGGCTCGGTCGGCAAGGTGATCGACGGCCTGAAGGTCGGCGGCGACGCCGGCGCATTGTTCGACACCCTTAAAGAGGGCTTGGCCGCGCCGCTCGGCGGCATGGGCATTTCGTTTTCATCGTCGCTGTTCGGGCTTGCCGGTTCGCTGATCCTTGGCTTTCTCGATCTGCAATCGAGCCAGGCGCAGAACCGCTTCTATACCGACCTCGAAGACTGGCTCGCCTCCACCGTGCGTGGATATTCCGGCGAGGGCACTGCGGGCGCGAGCGGCGAACTTCAGGCCGCCGTCGATCGGTTGCGGGCGACCCTCGAAGAGGGCGGCGCCAGCCGTGGCACGACAACTGCGATGGCCAACCTCGCCGAAGCCATTCAGGGCCTGGTTGCGCATATGCGGACCGAGCAGCAGATGATCCGCGAATGGGCCGACGGCCAGGGCGAGCAGAACCGCGAAATCAAGAAATTGCTCGAGCGGATCGCGCGCCAGCCTGAAAAGAACTGACTAAAGAGCATGATCGCGAAAAGTGGATTCCGATTTTCGGACACGATCATGCCCCAAATATAGAGAGAGAAGCCGATGGCCCTCGCCCGTGCACGCCGCAACGAAACCGGATTCAATTACTGGCCAGGCTTCGTCGATGCGCTGTCGACGCTGGTGCTCTCGATCGTGTTTCTGCTCTCGGTGTTTCTGGTGGTGCAATTCTTCCTGTCGCAGGAGGTCACCGGCAAGGACAAGGCGCTGGAGCAGCTCAACGCCAAAATCGCGCAGCTGAACGATCTGCTGTCGCTGGAAAAACTCGGCAAGCTCAATCTCGACGACCAGCTCTCGCAAGTGCGGGCTGGACTGGCGTCGGCGGAAACCGAGCGCGATCGCGTCAAGGGTCTTTATGAAGGTCTCGCCGGCGCGGGCAGCGACGCCGCCGGCCGCACCGGCGAGCTCAACAAGGCGCTGGATTCCGAAAGGCAGGTATCGGCGCGCGCGCTGGCGCAGATCGAGGTGTTGGCCCAGCAGATCAGCGCTCTGCGCCGCCAGCTTGCGGCGCTTGAAGAAGCGCTCGACGCTTCAGAGAAGCGCGATAAGGAATCGCAGGGCCGGATCGCCGATCTCGGCCAGCGCCTGAATGTCGCGCTGGCCCAGCGGGTGCAGGAACTGTCGCGCTACCGTTCGGAATTCTTCGGACGCCTGCGCGCCATTCTCGGCAACCGCCCGGACATAAGGATCGTCGGCGACCGTTTTGTCTTTCAGTCGGAAGTATTTTTTGACACTGGACAGGCCCTGCTGTTGCCCGAGGGCCGCGCCGAACTGGAAAAACTGGCGACCGCGCTGATCGATCTCGACAAGCAGATTCCAGGCGAGATCGCCTGGGTGCTGCGGGTCGACGGCCATACCGATATCAGGCCGATCAACAGCCCGCTGTTCAAGTCGAACTGGGAGCTGTCGTCGGCGCGGGCGATCTCGGTCGTGCAATATCTGGTCTCGCTCGGCGTGCCGCCGCAGCGCCTGGTCGCAGCCGGCTTCGCGGAATTCCAGCCGCTCGATACGGCGGTTGCGCTTGTAGGCCTCCTCGGTCGCTGCCGTATCAAGTGGCTGGAATTCCGCGAAGCCGGCTGCGACCAGCCGCTGCGGCGGTACGCCGAGCGAGACCAGATATTGCACGACCGAGATCGCGCGCGCCGACGACAGTTCCCAGTTCGACTTGAACAGCGGACTGTTGATCGGCCTGATATCGGTATGGCCGTCGACCCGCAGCACCCAGGCGATCTCGCCTGGAATCTGCTTGTCGAGATCGATCAGCG
>JBGQCE010000060.1:0-10694 GCA_041495185.1 Bradyrhizobium sp. | reverse complement strand
GCGGTCACCGGCCTTTCGGCGATTGCCGCGCGCAACAGCGCAAGCATGATCGAAAAGCTCAACCGCGGCCTGACGATCGAATTCGCGTTGGTCGCGATCTTCATCGGGCTGGCGTTCCGCTCGGTGGTCGTGATGTTCTCGTGCATCCTGCCGGGCATTTTCCCGGTGGTGTTGTCAGGCACGGTGCTGTGGTTGCTCGGCGAGGGACTGCAGTTCGCAAGCGTCGTTGCGCTCACCGTGTCTTTCGGCCTCGGACTGAGCGCGACGATTCACTTCCTCAATCGGCTCCGACTCGAGACCACGCCCGGCGTCAGTTCGGAACTGGCGGTCGAGCGCGCGACCGTGCTGGTCGGTCCGGCGCTGATTCTGACGACGGTGGTGCTGGCCTGTGGCCTTGTCGTGACGGTATTTTCCGATTTGCCGTCACTGCGCCTGTTTGGCTGGCTCAGCGCTTTCGCGATGATCGCGGCCCTGGTCGCGGATCTCTTTATTTTGCGGCCGACAGCGATGTTCCTGATCAACCTGTCGCAACGGCTCCGCGGGACGGTAAGTCCCGCCAAGCCGGCGGAGGAAACCGGAGTAAACCGCTAGAAGATGCGGCTTAGCTCTTCACCATCGTAATGGTCACGCCCCTGATCTCGCCCTTGGAGCTGATCATCACGGTTTGCCTGGTGCCGTTGGTCCGCAGCGTCAGGTTGGCGGCAAATCCGGACGCCTCGACGAAGACCTCGATCTGGCCACCGCCCGCCGTACCCTGCAGGTTGCCGAAAATTTTCCGGCTGGCTTCGCTCCAGGAGCCGGAAATCCGGTCACCCTGGCTGGTAACATCGCTGCTCAAATCGAACTTGTAGCTGTCGCTGGCGCAATGCAGATTCTGCTTCAGGCCAAGTCCGCTGCCGTTGACCTTGTAGTCGGCCTTGCATCGGATGCGCTCGATGGTTCCGTCGGAGAGCGAAACCGTTCCGTTGCCGGACCATGCTCCGTCAAAACCTGCAAACGGGCCGGACTGGGCGTTACCCACCGACACCGACAACATCAGCGCGGCGCCGACACCAGCAGCCTTGATCGCCTGTCCAAACAAGCTGGAGCCAAACAGTTTCATATCGAGTTTTCCCATTCAAATTGACGTTCTTGGATCAGAAACGTCTCGCCGCATCGAAGATTTAGTGTCACCGCAGTGTGTTAGGTTCAAATGACAAATTGACCGCCGCCTGCAATTGCGCTGACCGGTCGTCGCCGTCGGGCGGGCTCGCATAAAATACACAAACCGATTGACCACGGCGAACGGCATTTTCGCCCAACGATATCAAGAAAGCCTCGGATATCTTAAAGGTTCCGTCGGCAAGCATGTAGCGGTCGCCCGGGCTTGCCTGCAACAGACAATTGTGAAAAAGACTAACCGCGAAATAGCCATTTCATATCAGATTGTTACGGGCCTCATGGAGGAGACATCGCGGCGCCCGGTATTCGGGATCGGGCCGCCGTAAATTTGGCCGCATTTACCAGCGCTTCTGGTTCGGGCGTTGCTGCGGTCCGCGGCGTTTGCAATTCGAATAGTTAGTCCGGTCGTGCCATGCGGGGTTCGGGACTGGAATCCTCTGGCGTAGAATGAAGGAACAAGATGCGTAAATTTTTCCTGGCATTGACCCTTTTGTCGCTATCGGTTTCCACCGGTGCCATCGCCCAGCCTGAGCGCAGCGGCACGCCGGAGGAGCAGAAGGCTTGTTCGCGTGACGTTCAGCGCTTCTGCCGTCCGGTGATCGATCAGGGCGATTTCACCATTCTGGCTTGCCTTCAGCAAAATCGACCCAAGTTGACCGCTGCCTGCGATCAGGTGCTGAAAAACCACGGACAATAAAAGCAGCGCCCGCATCCGCAAAAATCGCAGCTCGCGGGCCTGTTATCGGCCTCATTCGGACGCTACCGGAATCTGCTGGAAATCGCAGATAGCATTGGTTTTGGCCTTGTATTCCCCTATATGGGGTTCGCGATCTAATCCCGCCTGCGCGGAACACCGGGGCCGTTCGAAGCCCTCACGCCCAGACCAATGTAGCCAGTTCTTGATGACCAGCGCGAGCGAACTGCGATCCGGCAAGACTCACCGCGACGAAAACTTTCCGGTCGCGTCGTGGATTATTCATCCGCGCCACCGGGCGCTGATTCTTGCGTTCTACAATTTTGTCAGGACTGCCGACGATATCGCCGACCACGCAACGCTCGGTGAGCGCGACAAGCTCGGCTATCTCGACCTGCTTGAAGCCGAATTGCTGGGCAAGGGCGACACCCAGCCCGAGGCCGTCAATTTGCGGCGGGCGCTCGCGGAGCGTTCGATGGCGCCGCGCCATGCCCTGGATGTGCTGACCGCCTTCCGGATGGATGTGACCAAGCTTCGTTACGAGAACTGGGACGAAGTGATCCATTATTGCCGCTATTCGGCGATGCCGGTCGGTCGCTTCATGCTCGACGTCCACGGCGAGAGCACGTCGACCTGGGCGGCATCGGATGCGCTCTGCGCCGGCCTGCAGATCAACAACCATCTTCAGGACTGCGGCAAGGACTACAGAAACCTCAATCGCGTCTATCTTCCGCGCGATGCGCTGGCAGCAGCAGGGGCGTCCGTCGAGGCGCTCGGCGAGGGGAGGGCATCGGCACCCCTCCTGCAATGTCTGCATTCGCTCGCGGTGCGAACCGAGGCGCTGCTCGATGAAAGCAAATCGCTCAGCGCCGAAGTGAAGGATTTTCGGCTGGGGCTTGAGATCTCGGTGATCCAGGCGTTTGCCGACAAGATCGTTCGTCTTTTGAAAGTGCGCGATCCCCTCAGCGAGACCGTGCATCTCGGTCCCGTTGAACTGCTCGCCTACAGCCTCGCTGGGGTGGCAAGCGAGATGGCCCACCGGGCGGTGGGACGCAGGCCCGTGTCCAAACCGGCGGCCGGCGCATGACGCTTGCGGCGGCAGCAGCCAACCCGAGTTACGGGACCACCGCGTCCGGCAGTTCGTTTTACGCGGCGATGCGCATTCTGCCGCGCGCGCAGCGCGAGGCGATGTTCCAGATCTACAGCTTCTGCCGTCAGGTCGACGACATCGCGGATTCCGACGGTCCGCGGCCAGAACGGCTCGCCGCACTTCAACAATGGCGTGACGATATCGACGCGCTGTATCAGGGCCATCCGCCGGCGCGACTGCGCGACTACGTCGCTTCCGTTCGAAGTTTCGATCTGCAGCGCGAGGATTTCCTGGCCATCGTCGACGGCATGGAGATGGACGTGCCGCAGGATATAAGGGCGCCGGATCTTGCAACGCTCGATCTGTATTGCGACCGCGTGGCGAGCGCGGTCGGACGTCTGTCCGTGCGGGTGTTCGGCCTTGCGCGGGATGACGGCATCCTGCTCGCGCATCATCTGGGACGGGCGCTGCAATTGACGAACATCCTGCGCGACGTCGACGAGGACGCCGGCATCGGCCGGCTGTACTTGCCGCGCGAAGGGCTGCTGCACGCAGGCATCACCGCCACCGATCCGCTCAAGGTGATGTCCGATCCGGCGCTGCCGAAAGTGTGCGCGCCGCTGGTTGAGCGGGCGCGGGCGCATTTCGAGAAAGCCGACGAAGTCATGGGCCGCAATCCGCGGCGCGTGGTGCGCGCGCCGAAGATCATGTCGAAATATTATCGCGCTATCCTGGAATTGCTGGTCACAAGGGGGTTCGCAGCCCCGCGCACGCCGGTTCGTCTCAACAAGATGGCCCGCATCGCCATCATTCTTCGCTACGCTTTCATCTGATGACAAAGACCGTCCATATCATCGGCGCTGGAATTTCGGGCCTCTCGGCAGCCGTTCGGCTGGCGAATGCGAATTACAGCGTGCATGTCCACGAGGCCACCCAACAGGCGGGCGGCCGTTGCCGCTCATATTTCGACGCGGCCACCAACCTGACCATCGATAACGGCAATCATCTGCTGCTTTCGGGCAACCGTCACGCGGTCGCTTACGCACGATCGATCGGCACCGAAGCGGGGCTGGTCGGGCCGAAGCGCGCGCAGTTTCCGTTCGTCGACCTGAAGACCGGGCAGCGCTGGCAGCTCGACCTCGGAGAAAGCCGGCTGCCGCTGTGGGTGTTCGATGAGTCGCGCCGTGTCCCCGATACCGGCCTGCTCGATTATCTCGCACTGATGCCTCTGATCTGGGCGTCGCAAAGCAAACTGGTCGGCGACGCGATCCCGTGCGAGGGCACACTTTACCAGCGGCTGGTGCAGCCGTTGCTGCTGGCGGCGCTCAACGTCGACCCGCCGGAGGGATCCGCAGGGCTCGCAGGCGCAGTGGTGCGGGAAACGCTGCTGGCGGGAGGGCAGGCTTGCCGCCCCCTGATCGCGCGCGATGGCTTGAGCGCGGTTCTGGTCGAACCCGCAATCAAGCTGTTGCAGGACAAGGGCGCCAGCATCCAGTTCGGGCATGAACTGCGCGAATTCGGTATGTCGGCGGGTAGTGTCGGCGAATTGAAATTTGGCGATGACACGGTCGCCGTCGGACCTGGTGACGCCGTGGTCATGGCTGTTCCGCCGCGCCCGGCGGCCTCGCTGCTGCCGGGCCTGAAAACGCCATTGAAATTCCGGGCGATCGTGAACGCCCATTTCCGCTTCGATCCGCCCAAGGACATGCCTCCGATTCTCGGGGTTGTCGGTGGGCTGGTGGAATGGCTGTTTGCGTTCCCGCAGCGCCTTTCAGTCACGGTCAGCAATGCCGACCGGCTGGTGGATATGCCGCGGGAGGAGCTCGCCCACGCCATCTGGCAGGATGTCTGCAAAGCCGGAGGGGTCGAGGGTGAGCTGCCGCCCTGGCAGATCGTGCGCGAGCGCCGCGCCACATTCGAGGCCACGCCAGAGCAGAACGCCCTGCGACCGGGTGCCTCGACAGCCCTCAAAAATCTGTTTCTCGCCGGCGACTGGACTGATACGGGGTTGCCGGCAACCATTGAAGGATCGGTGCGGTCGGGAAACCGCGCCGCTGATCTGGTCCTCGCCATGCGGCAGGCCTGATCGGGAGACAGCACGCGGTTTCCGGTATAATCGGGCCGGGTCGAATACAGGAGATGTCGAGCGAGATGCATTCCAGCAGTCAGTCAGTTGGAATCCAGGCTGGTAGCGCGCTGGAGGCAAGCATCGCGTCTGCGACGCGCGCCTTGCTTGGCTTTCGGCAGCCGGATGGACATTGGGTGTTCGAACTGGAAGCCGATTGCACCATCCCCGCGGAATATGTGTTGCTTCGCCACTACTTAGGCGAACCAGTTGATGCAGCGCTGGAAGCCAAGATCGCAAATTACCTGCGCCGGGTTCAGGGCGCCCATGGCGGCTGGGCGCTGGTGCACGACGGCGATTTCGAGATGAGCGCCAGCGTCAAATCCTATTTTGCGCTGAAGATGATCGGCGACTCCCCGGATGCGCCGCATATGGCGCGTGCGCGCGAGGCGATCCGCTCGCACGGCGGCGCTGTTCACAGCAACGTCTTCACGCGCTTCTTGCTGGCGATGTTCGGAGTGCTGACATGGCGGAGCGTGCCGGTGCTGCCGGTCGAGATCATGCTGCTGCCGATGTGGTCGCCGTTTCATCTCAGCAAGATTTCGTACTGGGCGCGCACCACCATCGTGCCGCTGATGGTTTTGGCGGCGCTAAAACCGCGCGCGAAAAATGTCAGCGGGGTCGGGATCGATGAGCTGTTCCTGCAGGCACCGCATTCGATCGGGATGACGACCAAGGCGCCGCATCAAAGCTGGGGCTGGTTTGTGCTGTTCCGCGGACTGGACAGCGTGTTGCGGGCGATCGAGCCGCTGTTTCCGAAGAAACTGCGGGCGCGCGCGATCGATAGCGCCGTTGCATTCATTGAAGAACGGCTCAACGGCGAAGACGGGCTCGGGGCGATCTATCCGCCGATGGCCAACACCGTGATGATGTACGAGGTACTCGGCAAGCCGGCAGATTATCCGCCGCGCGCCATCACGCGAAGGGGGATCGACAAACTTCTGGTGATCGGCGAGCACGAGGCCTATTGCCAGCCCTGCGTCTCGCCGGTGTGGGACACCGCGCTGGGCTGTCATGCCCTGATCGAAGCCGGAAGCCCGGAGGCATTGCCTCCGGCCAAACAGGGACTCGACTGGCTTAAGCCGAAGCAGGTGCTGGACATCCGGGGCGACTGGGCCGCAAAGCGGCCGGAGGTTCGTCCCGGCGGCTGGGCCTTCCAGTACAACAACGCCTACTATCCCGACCTCGACGACACCGCTGTCGTGGTGATGGCGATGGACCGCGCCCGGCACGCAAGCCAAAGCCAGGAATACGACACCGCCATCGCCCGCGGCCGCGAGTGGATCGAGGGCATGCAGAGCCGCGACGGCGGCTGGGCCGCCTTCGACGTCGACAATCTCGAATATTATCTCAACAACATCCCGTTCTCCGATCATGGTGCGCTGCTCGATCCGCCGACCGAGGACGTCACCGCCCGCTGCGTGTCGATGCTGGCCCAGCTCGGCGAAACCGCTCAAGGCAGCGAGACGGTCGCGGCCGGGGTCGACTATCTGCGCCGGACCCAGCTTGCGGAGGGATCGTGGTATGGCCGCTGGGGGCTGAATTACATCTACGGCACCTGGTCGGTCCTGTGTGCGCTCAATGCCGCAGGCGTTAGCCACCAGGACCCGGCGCTCCGCAAGGCGGTGGACTGGCTGGTTTCGATCCAGAACAAGGACGGGGGCTGGGGCGAGGATGCCACCAGCTACCGGCTCGATTACAGGGGATTTGAGGGCGCTCCCACGACCGCCTCGCAAACGGCATGGGCCTTGCTTGGACTGATGGCAGCGGGCGAGGTCGGGCATCCGGCGGTCGCCCGTGGCGTGGAGTACCTAATAGCCACACAGACCCAAAATGGGCTATGGGACGAGCAACGCTACACGGCAATAGGCTTTCCTCGGGTGTTTTATCTGCGCTATCATGGGTATCCGAAGTTCTTTCCGCTCTGGGCGTTGGCGCGGTATCGGAATCTCAGGAATACCAACAGCAGGGTGGTAGGGGTCGGAATGTGAAATTGGGGGCGGGGGACGGCGCGTACGCGGGCAATCCAATTGATCCGCGGCCGGTGTTGATTGTGACTGGTCTGGTGCAGGAGGCCCGCATTGCGGCGGGGCCCGGCATGACCGTCATCTGCAGCAGTAGCGACCCCCAGCAATTGCGGGCGCTTCTCACGGTGTTTGACCCCACGACGATCAGAGGCGTCATCAGCTTCGGCGTCGCCGGTGGACTGGATCCCACGTTGAAATCTGGCGACGTCGTGGTGGCGACCGAGGTTTTGGCCGGCGACACCCGCTGGCTGGCCGGTCTGGCGCTGAATGAAGACCTGATCGCCAGCGTCGCATTGGGACGCCGGCGCGTGGTGCGAGGTGGTCTCGCGGGCGTCGAGCAGGTGCTCGCCGCCCAGGCCTGCAAGGCTGCGCTGCGCTCGGAGACGGGAGCGGCCGCCGTCGATATGGAGAGCCATATTGCAGCCGCCTACGCCGCCGAGGCAGGCCTTCCATTTGCCGCCTTGCGCGTCATCAGCGACCCCGCCAGCCGCGCATTGCCGGCGCTGGCGATGGCCGCGATCAAGCCGAACGGCGACATCGATCTGCGCAAGGTGCTGCGCGGCGTGGCGCGCAATCCATCGACGCTGCGCGCGCTGGTCTCGACCGGAATCGATTTCAATCGCGCGCTGCGCAGCCTACGCGGCTGTCGAGGCTTTCTGCTCGGCGGCGAGGGCCTCGTCACGGCGGATATCTGACAGGCGCTTCTGCACTTCCGCCGAGAAGATGTACTGCGCCGGACGTTGCCTATCGAGATTGATCTCCGGCGCCATCGGCCCCGTGGTCCGCACGCCGCGCAGCGCCACCCACATCGCCTTCAACGGATTGCTCAGGGCGGCCTCGGCCGCGGTCGGCTCGTAGCCGCAATGCGCCATGCAGTCGGCGCACTTCTCATACTTGCCGGTGCCGTAGGTCTCCCAGTCCGTCGTCTCCATCAGCTCCTTGAAGGTCCTGGTGTAGCCCTCGCCGAGCAGATAGCAGGGCTTCTGCCAGCCGAAAATGTTGCGCGCCGGCATGCCCCACGGCGTGCATTCGTAGTTCTGGTTGCCCGCAAGGAAATCCAGGAACAGGCCGGAATGCATGAAATTCCACTTCTTGCCCTTACCCAGTGCAAACACGTCGCGGAACAGCTTCTTGGTCTTGGTGCGGTTGAGGAAGTGCTCCTGGTCGGGCGCGCGCTCATAGGCATAGCCGGGCGACATTGAAACGCCGACACCGAGTTCGGTGGTGAAGTCGAGGAATTTGGCGATGTCCTCCGCCGCATGCCCGTCGAAGATCGTGGCATTGACGTTGACGGTGAACCCCTTTGCCTTGGCGGCCTTGATCGCCGAGACCGCGCGATCGAATACGCCCTTCTGCGAGACCGCCTTGTCGTGGTGCTCCCTCAGACCGTCGAGATGCACCGAGAAAAACAGGTACGGCGATGGTTCGAACAAATCGAGCTTCTTTTCCAGGAGCAGCGCGTTGGTGCACAACGACACGAATTTCTTGCGCGCCACGAGACCACGCACGATCTCGCCGATGTCCTTGTGGATCAGCGGCTCGCCGCCGGGGATCGCCACCATCGGCGCACCGCATTCGTCGGCGGCATCCCAGCATTCCTTTGCCGACATGCGGCGATTGAGGATCGCGTCGGGATAGTCGATCTTGCCGCAGCCGACGCATGCGAGGTTGCAGCGGAACAGCGGCTCCAGCATCAGCACCAGCGGATAGCGTTTTCGGCCGAGCAGCTTCTGCTTGATCAGATAGCCGCCGATACGCATTTCCTTGAAGAACGGTATTGCCATTACAAGTTTTCTTTCTGGAGTCAGTAGAGAAGTGGATCAGCCCGCAGCCAGTTCGGCCGGAAGCCGGAATTCGATATTTTCTTCCCGGCCAGGCAGCACCGACACCGCGACCGGTCCGATCCGTCTCAAGGCCTCGATCACGTCATCGACAAGAACTTCCGGCGCCGAGGCGCCGGCGGTGATGCCGACGGCTTTGGCGTCCTTCAGCCAATCCGGGTTCAGTTCGCTGCCATCGGCGATCAGATAACTCGCAACGCCAACTTCGGTGCCGATTTCGCGAAGCCTGTTCGAGTTCGAACTATTGGTGGCCCCCACTACCAAAATAACGTCCACGAGCTTGCTAAGGTCCCTTACCGCAGATTGGCGGTTCTGTGTCGCATAGCAGATATCCCGGATGTCCGGGCCCTGAATATCCGTAAAACGCTGCTGAAGGGCGGCAATGATGTCCTTGGTGTCGTCCACGCTGAGCGTGGTCTGGGTGATGTAGGCCACCGGCGTGTCGGCGGGCAGCGTCAGGGCCGCCACGTCGTCGACATTCTGGACCAGCAGCACCGGGCCCGGGACCTGACCCATGGTTCCCTCGACCTCGGGGTGCCCGGCATGGCCGATCAGGATCAGCGCCCGGCCTTTCGACATGTAGCGCTTGCCCTGGTTGTGGACCTTGGTCACCAGCGGGCAGGTCGCGTTGAGGACCGGCAGGCCGCGGGCTGCTGCTTCCTCTTCCACGCTCCGCGCCACGCCATGGGCGCTGAATACGGTGACGGCGTGCGGGGGCACTTCCGACAAATCCTCGACGAAGATGGCGCCCTTGTTTTTCAGGCTTTCGACCACGTATTTATTGTGCACGATCTCGTGGCGCACATAGACCGGCGGGCCATACTTCTCGAGCGCGCGTTCGACAATCTCGATCGCGCGCACGACACCGGCGCAAAAGCCGCGGGGCTGCGCAAGATACACTTCCATGGGTTGCCCGTTACGCAAGTTGCACCAGACTCATTTCTGCATCTCCGTCCTGCCGGGATATCTGCAATATCCGCACCACGTCCGTTTCCGCATCCGTCCGCTCCCCCAAGCGCGTGGAGGAACAGGGCTTTGTGTCAAAAAACGATCGGCTAGAAAAGGCGGATCGTAAAACGACCAGCCAGGGTGCTGAGTTGTTGCCGGTAATATGGTACGGTATTCTGCAAATCGCGGTGAATAAGGCCTCCGAACCCTCACTTGTTCGTCACTTTACGGCCGGTCCATGGTGGCTATATCAGCCTCTCGGCGCGGTTCCCGCCTGATTTGCGCGGCATGTCCGCGGTCTTGAAGAAAAACCATTAAAAAACAACATTAGATCGGCTCATGGAACTCCGATAGACAGCGGGCGTTTCCGGCAAGCCGTTAACATTAGAAAGAAAAAATGTGCTGACAAGTATTGTTGTCTCGATTGTTAAAGCCTGCACGCGGTTTGCCTCTCTCACTGTCCTGGTCGCCCTCATCCTTGCGATAGCGGCGGGCTTCTATACAGCCCGGCACTTCTCCATCAACACCGACATCAACACGCTGATTTCGGCCAATCTGGATTGGCGAAAGCGCGACAATCAATTTGGCGAGGCATTCGATCGCGACAGAACGATCCTTGCCGTGGTGGAAGCCCCGACGCCGGAACTCACCAGCGCGGCGAGTGCCGCGCTCGCACAGAAGCTGTCTGGCGATGCCAAGCATTTCGAATCGCTTCAACCGCTCGGCTCCGGAGAATTCTTTGAAAAGAACGGGCTGTTGTTCCTTCCCGTGGCGGAGGTCGGCCGGCTGACCGGGCAATTCGAATCCG
>JBGQCE010000059.1:0-10705 GCA_041495185.1 Bradyrhizobium sp. | reverse complement strand
ATTTCTTCCAGCGGCGTTTCTTCACCGATGGTGAGCGGCTCCGGTGTCATGATCTCGGCGATCTTGCGACCGTGCTCGTGAACGAAATCGGCCGCCTGCTGACCCGGGCCAAGAATGAATTTCAGAAATCGGCCGCGCTTGCGCTGGGTGCCGATTTCGCTGCGGCGAATGAAATCGCCCTCCGAGATGATGCCGACGAGCTTGCCGGCCGCGTCGACCACCGGCAGCCCACTGACATGCTTCTGAAGCATGGTATTTGCGGCATCGACGATCGTGGTCTCCGGTGTGACTGAAATGACCGGCCGGGTCATGATCTGGTGGGCGCGCATTTGGGGCCTCCGCGAGTTCAAAATTGAAACCGATGTTTGCCAGGTTATGTCAGCCGGAATATCGCGATTTGACGCAGGTCAAAAGGGGGACGGATGGCCCGCCTGCTTGATACAGCTCAATGTGACCCCGGGTGAGGGGCGTATCAAGCAAAAAGGGACGTAAAAAGCGGAGGTTATCATGATGGAGCTTTCCGAAGCCCGTGCCGCGATTGCCGAGCAAACGGCGGCCGATGCTGCGGCTGCGACGACGCGATTGACCAAGGTGAACAAGCACGCCCTGGATTTCATGTTCGGCGCCCAAAAGGTGATGCTGGAGGAAATGGTGTTCGCCAGCAACGAGATGCTGGAGCGGGCGCGAACCGAAACGCACCTGTTCTCCGAATTCGTCTCGAAAATGGCCGGTTCGCACTCGGTCAAGGACCTGAAGACGATGTGCCAGGAATGCGGCCACCATCAGATCGACTTCGTCCGCCGCGACAGCGAGCGGCTCTTCAAGCATGGCGAACGGATGCTCGAGGCCACGTCGAACCTGTTCAGCAACCGCCCGCAAAACTGATCAGTCTTTGGACGGTCATGGATTGAAGGCAAATCATCCAGAAGAGATAGATTTTATGCAGTCGAAGTCGACCATGCCAAGGGCTGAAGCGCCGAGATTGCCGTGTCCCGCGCATGCCTTGGACGGCAAAGACCGCGGTGCCGTCGTTCCGGCTGAGCCACGCGCCGAGCCAGCGTCCGAAGCTCACAAACGGCAGCAGCCGGAAACGTTTGAGGCCGACCGCGCGTTTCACGCGATGCTGGCGCGCCTGACGGCCGGCATATCGCCGATCGCGCTGTCGCTTGCCTATATCGACTGGGCCTCGCATCTGGCCGCAGCGCCGCAGCGGCGGGTGGAGATCGCCCAGGACGCCTTGCGGAACGCGGAAAGATTCTTCGAAACTGCGCTTCACTTTTTCTCGCCCGGTCAGGAACCCTGGTCCCTGATCAAGCCGCAGCCGCAGGACCGTCGTTTTGACAAACCGGAGTGGAAAAGTCCGCCGTTCAATTTGCTCGCCCAAGCGTTTCTGCTGAGAGAGCAATGGTGGCACAACGCGACATCGGGTGTGCGGGGCGTTGCGCCGGCGAACGAGGCGATCGTCGAATTCTCGGTACGGCAGGTGCTCGATATGCTGGCGCCGTCGAATTTCGCCGCAACCAATCCCGAGGTGTTGCAGAAGGCGTTCCAGAGCGGCGGCGAGAATTTCATGTTCGGCTGGCAGAACTGGTGCAATGACCTGATGCGCGTGCTGTCGGCCGGCAAACCGGCCGAGGATTCCGAATTCGTCGTCGGAAAAACGGTCGCAACCTCACGCGGCAAGGTCGTATTCCGCAACGAACTCATCGAGCTGATCCAGTATTATCCGACGACCGGCAAGGTGCATCCGGAGCCGATCCTGATCGTGCCGGCCTGGATCATGAAATACTACATTCTCGATTTGTCGCCGGAGAATTCGCTGGTGAAGTTCCTGACCGGCGAAGGCTTTACCGTATTCATGATTTCGTGGCGCAATCCGGGGCCAGGGGATAGCGACATCGCCTTTGACGACTATCGCAAGCTCGGCGTGGAAGCCGCGGTCGCGACAATCGGGGATATCGTCCCTGGCCGGCAAATCCATGCGCTCGGCTATTGCCTGGGCGGGACGCTGCTGTCGATTGCCGCCGCGGCGAGGGGGCGGGATGGCCCGTTCAAGACGATCACCTTGCTGGCGGCGCAGACGGATTTCACCGAGGCCGGCGAGCTGACCTTGTTCATCAATGAGAGTCAGGTCGCGTTTCTCGAAGACATGATGTGGGAACGCGGGGTCCTCGACACCACGCAAATGGCGGGCGCCTTCCAGCTCTTGCGCTCGAATGATCTGATCTGGTCACGGATCAGCCGCGACTACCTGATGGGAGAACGCGCGCCGCCCAGCGACCTGATGGCCTGGAACGCCGACGCCACCCGCCTGCCATACCGGATGCACTCCGAATATCTGCGCAGGCTGTTCCTCAACAACGATCTGGCCGAGGGCCGCTACCTCGTCGAAGGAAAGCCGATTGCGCTGTCGGATATTCACGCGCCGATGTTCGTGGTGGGGACGATGTGGGATCACGTGGCGCCATGGAAATCCACCTATAAGATCCACTATCAGGTGGACGCCGACGTTACCTATCTTTTGACCAGCGGCGGCCACAATACAGGCGTCGTCGCGCCGCCAGGCGAGGACGGCCACTTCTACCAGGTCAAGACCAAGGCGGAGGATGCCCCCTATATCGGTCCCGACGAATGGCTGAAGGCGGCGCCGCGGACCGAAGGATCGTGGTGGCTGGAATGGGCGAGGTGGCTGACCGCGCGATCCGGCGAGCCATGCGAGCCGCCGCGGATGGGCGTTGCGCAGGCGGACGGCCAGAATCTGCCGGATGCGCCCGGCGACTACGTCCGCCAGTGATAGGCATAAAATCGTTAGTTTCCACGCTGCAAAATTTCCCTAGCGTCGCCATCTTTTCGGCGCACGCCAAGGTACTATCGAAGGTTGTGTGTATGTTGCGTGGAGTAGTACCATGTTGACTGATCTTCAAACCAAAGTGGAGAAGTACGAGACCAAAGCCGCCCAGTGCGAAGAGTGGGTTCGGCAGGCGACGGACGGGCCCCAGCGGGCCTTTTATGAGGTGCTTGCTCATTACTATGGCGAACTGGCAACGAACTTCCGGCAGGTCATCGAAAAACGGAAGGCCGCGTAGATCGCCGATCAGGCGGCCAGCAATGCTGGTTTTTGATTTCCGACGATAGGCCATGAAGCCGATGCCCCGAATGATCGAGCGGCTTGGCGTGTAGTCGTCAGGCAACCGCAGCCTTCCGCGTCCTGCGCCAACCAAGCAGACCGAGCGTGCCGAGGCCGGTCGCGAAGAATGGGAGAGCGGCTCCGGCGGATTTCGCGTTCGCTTAACGCGCAGCCAGTTTCCGGTAGGCCGCGGCCGCTGTTCGTAACAGTCGCCTCTCGCGTTTCTGGCTGAGAAATTGCAGGGATGCGTGGACGCCCTTCTTTTGCAGGGCGGTCGCCAGGGCTCGGCCCCTCTCATCGTCGTTCAACTGTCCGAGAGATCGCTGCGCCTTACGCAAGCACTTCAACCCGGCCTGTTGCCTGGAAAATCTCTTGTCCGAAAACAGGTCTTCGAAGGCTTCGATCGAATAGCTCAATTTCTTGTTCAAGAGACGCAGCCGATGTCGTTTCTCTGCGTCCATTTTCAGAAGCTTGCGGCTCTTCTTCAGGAGTTTTTGCTGCCACCGTGCCAGTTTGCGTGCGCTGTAGGCGGCGATCGCGGAGGCGCGTTCCTTCGCCGCCTGCTTTCCTTTCTTGATGGACCAGGGGCCGTTCTCGATCCAGTCGGACGTGCTTTTGACCAGATGCCGATACCTGGCCGATCGAAGCGCTCGCGCCAGAAGGCGGTGGCTGGTCGTCAGCTTCTCGTGCAAGATTGGGTCATCGGACGCTGGTTGCGCCCGCTTTCTGCCGATTGCCTGCAGCCGGTCGCTCGCGACGTCCAGATCGCGTACGACGCCAAGATGAGCGTTCAGCCACTTTAGTTCATCCCGTATTCGCCTCCGCTGGGAGTCGGCTACCATCGGGGAAAAGAATAATATCGCCGCACGCAAATGCGTGAGCGCGACACGCATTTGATGCAGGGCTTCGGGATCGTTCTGGCATGTCGCCCCATGATTGGCACTCAAATCATCGAGATAGCGGCGGGCGACGACCCGAAATGCCGTGTCGCACGCCATCATGGCATTCAGCCGCGGAGCCGGGTGACGCCGCCGCGCCGGTTCGGTGCGGGAGGCGGATTTGCTGGCTGATTTTGGGGCTCGCGACATTGCTGTTCCGCTGACGGGCCTAAGCTGCCTCACCATGAGCGATGTGGGCTCGGCATTGTTTCAGGGTTTGTTCGGGCGCTCCAGAGGCATCGACGACCACCCAATCGACCGCGCCGATATTGAATTTCTCCTGAAGCCCGGCAATATCAGGCGTAGCGTCGGACGCATCGCGCGCGCGGCTACCGACGCGGCTCAGTCTGGTCGCAAGGTCGGTCACCAGAAAGAATCCGGCAAACCGGACATTCAGCTTGCGCGCGGCATCGTGGATCGCAGTTCGTTCCGATTGATCGGCAAACACCGCATCGACTACGGCGGAATGACCCTGGAGGAGGATCCGCAAGGCGCGCTGCACAAGGGTTTCGTAAATTTGCCCGGTAATCTCGGGTTTGTATGCGCTTGCGGGCAGCCGGTCCGTTTCACCGACCTGAAAGAGCTGCTTTCGCAGGACGTCGGTACGCAACACCACAGCGCCGGGCAACGGCATGACATCAGGCGCAAGCGCGCGCGCCAACACCGATTTTCCGGTCCCGGACAACCCGCCGATCGCGATGAGCGTCGGCGCAGGCGGACAGATCAATCGTCGCGCGAGCTCGAAATAGGCCCGTGCGGATTGCATGATATCGGCCTTGTCGCGAGAAGTCCGTTCGAGGCGGGCCAATAATACGTTGGCACGGATGGCTGATCGCAGCGACATGAACAACGGAAGCGCCGCGAGCGCATCGAGATTTTCACTGGATGTCGTGCTCAAATATCTGTTGAGCAGGGCGTTCGCGGCGGCATGTCGGCCATACCGGAGGAAATCCATCATTGGGAACGCAAGATCGTAGAGTACGTCGATCGACGCGATTGCCGGATCAAACTCGATCGCATCGAACAAAACAGGCTTGCGATCGATCAGGACAATGTTCGCCAGATGCAGGTCGCCATGGCACCGCCGCACGTGGCCCTGCCTGCCGCGCTGCTCCAGCAACCCGCGAATTCGGGAAAACGCCGATAGAGACGCTTCCCCAAGATTATCGACGTCATCAGCGGGAAAGCAGGTCGCTTCCCGGAATGCTTTGGTATTGCCCTCGATGATGCCCGGGATCGAATTGATCCAGGGTTCAGCCAGCGCGAGCGGCGCGATGACGTGAGATGCCGCGATCGCATCGGCAATGGCGTCAACGAGACCGGAATCCAGCGGACCGGCTTCTGCCAGATGATCGATGGTTTGGCGCTCGTCGAAGCGGGTCATTTCGACAGCGAATTCGACCGGCGTACCCTTACCGTCGATATCAAGCGATCCATCATCGCCTTGCGTGATCGCGACGACGCGACGGTAGATTTGCGGCGCGAATGGGCGGTTTATCCTTATCTCTTCATCACAGGCGGCTTGCCTCTTCGCGAGCGTCGAATAATCGAGATACGGGAAATGGATGGCGCGTTTGATCTTCAGCGCGCGATCGCCTTCAAGGAAAACCGACGCCGCATGCGTGTCGATGCGATGGACACGAGGATGCGTTGCCGGGTCGGTCAGAAATGCGAAGATGCTCTCCTGCATCCTGGTGTCGGCTGACGTTGAAGCTGCCATGCGCAAGCCGGGCCTTATGGTTCGAGAACTGCGGCGCCCAGAATTTGCCCCGTCCGAAGCCTTGTAAGGACGTCGTTGGCCTCGGCAAGCGCGAAGGCCGTCGTCTGGGTCCGGATTTTGGCCTGCGGGACAATTTTGAGAAAATCCAGCCCATCCTGGCGGGTCAGGTTGGCCACCGACACCAGCTGTCTTTCTTCCCATAGAAGATCGTAAGGGAAGCTCGGGATATCGCTCATATGGATTCCCGCGCATACCACCTTGCCGCCCTTGCGCACCGCGCGTAGCGCCGCCGGGACCAGTTCGCCGGCTGGGGCGTAGATGATGGCAGCATCGAGTGGAGTTTCGGGCAGCTGGTCCGACGCTCCGGCCCATACCGCGCCTAATCGACGGGCAAAATCCTGCGCCGCGACGTCACCGGATCGCGTAAATGCAAGCACGGACCGGCCCTGCCAGCGCGCGATCTGGGCAACGATGTGCCCGGCGGCGCCGAAGCCATAGATGCCAAGCCGTCCGGCATTGCCCGCCATCACCAGCGACCGCCAGCCGATCAGGCCGGCGCACAACAGTGGCGCGATCGAAACATCGTCGCCGTCTTCGCCGAGCGGAAAGGCATAGCGCGCGTCGGCAATGGTGTGCGTGGCGAAGCCGCCGTCCCGCGTGTATCCGGTGAAGAGAGGACGGTCGCAGAGATTTTCCATGCCCTCCCTGCAGAAGCGGCAGACGCCGCAGGTGTATCCCAGCCAGGGGATTCCGACGCGGTCGCCGACCCGGTGGGTTGTGACGTTGCTGCCGATGAGGTCGACGCGGCCGACGATTTCATGGCCCGGAACGATTGGGTATTTGATGCCGGGAAGCTCGGCGTCGACGACATGAAGGTCGGTCCGGCAGACCCCGCACGCGCTCACCCTGACGCGAATTTCTCCGTCACCGGGGCAGGGGTCCGTGCGCTCTTGCATCTGGAGAGGCGCCCCCGGAGCCGGCAACACCATCGCACGCATCTGTTTCTCCGGCACGAGTACAGCATAATGCATAGGGCCCGGGGGCCGGCGAGCCCTTGACCTCAATCAAATGCGTGACGGTAGCTATGAAATAGAAGCAATTGTAGTCTTGATGCAGATCAGCAACTGACGCGAGCTGGTACCTTCTGATAATAGGTGTCTATCGCCACTCCTGGCTGAACAAATCGTGTGGGATGGTACGACAAAAGCTGTCATAGGGTGGGCACCGTGCCGGGTTATCATGTTGCGTTCAGCGTGCCGTTCACGCGCACAAACGCGCCAAGATTCATTACATCCAGGTCGGCGCCAGCCGGGCAATTGAACTGATGTCCACCTATCGCCTGAAAAATCTGCTTTCGCCGCGTTCGGTCGCGCTGGTTGGGGCGAGTCCGCGCCAGGGCTCCGTCGGACGAGCCATTCTCGGGAATATTCACAAGGCGAAATTCAAGGGTGAATTCGGGTTGGTGAATACCCACTATGCCGAGATCGACGGCGTTGCCACGGTCGGCAGCCTCGGCAAATTGCCGTTTGCGCCCGAACTTGTGGTGATTACGGCGCCGGCAACCGCAGTCGCAGGCCTCGTCGATGAGGCGGGAGCGCGGGGTGCGGCGGGCGCACTCATTGTCAGTTCCGGACTTGGTCATGGGGCAGGCTCGCTGTCGGAAGCTGCCGAGCACGCCGCGCGCAAATATGGAATGAGGCTGATCGGGCCCAATTGTCTTGGCATCATCATGCCCGGCGTGGATCTGAATGCGAGTTTCTCGGCGCACATGCCGGGCGCGGGAAATCTGGCGCTGATCTCCCAGTCGGGTGCCATTGCGACGGGCATGGTGGATTGGGCGGCGCAACGCGGGGTGGGCTTCTCCGGAATCGTTTCCATCGGCGACCAGCTCGACGTCGATATTGCCGATCTGCTCGATTACTTCGCGCTCGACGGCAAAACGCGGGCGATCCTGCTCTATGTCGAAGCGATCAAGGACGCCCGCAAGTTCATGTCCGCGGCGCGTGCCGCCGCCAGGATCAAGCCGGTCGTCGTCGTCAAATCCGGACGTATGGCGCAGGGTGCGAAAGCGGCTGCGACTCACACCGGCGCGCTGGCCGGTTCGGACGCCGTCTATGAAGCCGCGTTTCGCCGCGCCGGCATCCTGCGGGTGTCGGATCTTCGTGAACTGTTCGACTGCGCCGAGACGCTCGGGCGTGTCGCATCGCCTCCCGGAAAGCGGCTCGCGATCCTGACCAACGGCGGCGGTATCGGTGTTCTTGCGGTCGACCGCCTTGTTGAGCTCGGGGGTACTCCCGCAGCCATCACGCCTGCCGTTCGGCAAAAGCTTGACGCGGTCTTGCCGCCAACATGGTCCGGCTCCAATCCCGTCGATATCGTCGGTGACGCCGACCCCGCGCGTTATGCGGCGGTGCTTGAGGTTTTGCTGGCCGATCCCGGCAATGACGCGATCCTGGTGATGAACGTCCAGACTGCGATCGCTCGGGCCGACGACATCGCCGCCACCGTGACCGCGCTGGTCAGGAAGTACCGCCAGCAACACCATCACTCGGCCAAGCCGGTGCTGGCGGTTTGGGTCGGCGCGGATCAGAAGCTCATGGATGTGCTGAGCGGCGCCGGAATCCCAAACTACCCTACCGAAGACGACGCGGTGCGGGGCTTCATGTATCTGGTAAGGCATCGCGAGGTGGTGGCAGAGCTGGCGCAGGTTCCGCCGGCGATGCCCAGCGAGTTCGCGCCGGATATCGATGCTGCCCGGGGAATCGTTACCGCGGCGCTTGCCGATGGCCGCCAGTGGCTTGATCCGGTCGAAATCAAGCGGCTGCTCGAGGCCTATGAGATCCCAATGGTGCCGACGTTTGCGGCCACCGATGCCGAGCAGGCCGTCGCTCACGCTTCAGAGTTGTTCGCGCAAGGCGCGACCGTGGTGCTCAAGATCATGTCAAGGGACATTATTCACAAATCCGACGTCGGCGGCGTCGTGCTCAATCTCACCAGCGCCGATGCCGTGCGCACAGCGACGGCCGATATCCTCGCCCGGGCCAAAGCGCTTCGCCCGGACGCCCGGATATCCGGCGTCATCGTGCAGGCGATGGTGGTGAGGGCGAAGGCGCGTGAACTGATTCTCGGTCTTGCCGACGATCCGACCTTTGGCACCGTCATCGTGTTCGGCCGCGGCGGCACCGCGGTCGAGGTCATCAACGACAAGGCGCTGGCGCTTCCGCCGCTCGATCTGCAACTCGCTCGCGACCTGATTGAGCGGACCCGCGTCTCGCGGCTGCTGCGCGCCTACCGGGATGTGCCCGCGGCAAAGCCGGATGCGGTCGCGATGGTTCTGGTCAAGCTGTCGCAGATGGCTGCGGATATTCCCGAGATCCGCGAGCTCGACATCAATCCGCTGCTGGCGGATGAGAGCGGAGTAATGGCCGTAGATGCGCGCGTCGCAGTCGGAACGGTAGAACGGAAGTTCAAGGGGTCGGGACCCGCCAACTTCGCGGTGCGGCCATATCCGTCGCAATGGCAGCGGCACATAGAGGTGAAGGACGGCTGGCGGATCTATGTGCGCCCGATCCGTCCCGAGGACGAGCCGCTGATCCATGAACTCTTGCGGCACGTCACCATGCAGGATCTGCGGCTCCGGTTCTTCGCGCCGATGAAGCAATTCAGCCACGAATTCATCGCCCGTCTGACCCAGCTCGACTACGCCCGCGCGATGGCCTTCGTCGCGTTCGACGAGGCCACCAATCAGATGGTTGGCGTGGTTCGAATTCACTCCGATTCGATCTACGAGACCGGTGAATACGCGATCCTGCTCAGATCCGATCTCAAGGGCAGGGGGCTGGGCTGGGCATTGATGCAGCTGATCATCGAATACGCCAAGTCCGAAGGCCTCAAGACTATTTCGGGGGATGTCCTGAAGGAAAACACGGTCATGCTGGATATGTGCCGGCAGCTCGGCTTCGAAGTGAAGGCGGATCCCGTCGAGCGCGACATCTGTGACGTGAAGCTCAAGCTTTGAATCCGGGGCGCGAGTGAAGCGAGCGAACCTCAGATGTGCAATTGCACATCGGGGAATCTCGAGATTCCGGGTTCGACGCTGCGCGTCGCCCCGGAATGACGGACTCTAGAGGTGCGACACCGACGCGACGCGGTAGGTGTGCATTTTGCCACCCTCGTTGATCGAGACATATTCCTCGGGTACGAAGCGTTCATCCGCGAAGTGAAATCCAACCTCGTCTGGCGTGTTGGCGTAGTGGAACGCCCATCCGCCACCACGATGAACGAGATGACCGTGGTCGTCTTCCTTGTCCGGCCGCAATCGCGCGATCCGGCATGCCTCGCGATGCTCTCGCCAGAGCGCCGGATCGATCCGGTCGTCTTCATCGAGCGGCGCGATGATCACATAGGCAAAGCCGGTATCGCCTTCGGGGTGACCCGGCTCGCGTGCAAGCTCGATACGAATCCGCCGAAATTGCGCCGGGAGGGAGCTATTCAGGATCGGTTTGGGGTTTACGCTTTGCATGTG
The DNA here is from genome assembly GCA_041495185.1 of Bradyrhizobium sp. Classification (GTDB taxonomy): domain Bacteria; phylum Pseudomonadota; class Alphaproteobacteria; order Rhizobiales; family Xanthobacteraceae; genus Bradyrhizobium. Next base: position 395 of record JBGQCE010000059.1, on the reverse strand, counting down.
GGGTTTAGCTCCTTGTTGACGGGCTTGAGGCCGATGCCGCGGCCCGCGATTATTTCTGCTCTGCCGCGGTTCTCGCCGCGGCGGCGGCGGTTGCTGCCGGCTTCTTCAGGCTCTTGATGATAATCGTGATCAGCGGCACGAGCAGCAAAGGCAAGACTCCGTTCAGGGGATGGTGGATCATTCCGGACACCTGCGATTGCAGCATCCGCGCCTCGAGCTGCAGCGCATCGACCGAAGAGCCATGGATCTCGGTGGCGAGTTCGAGCTCACGCCCCGCTGGCGCTCGTGCCGCAATCGCGAACAGGATCGCTGCAATCACGAAGTTGAGCGCGCCCAGAATGGCCGCCGCGGAGATGGCGCTCCAGATCTGAACCAGCGCGAAATAGGCCGATAGT
>JBGQCE010000058.1:0-10713 GCA_041495185.1 Bradyrhizobium sp. | reverse complement strand
GTGCGGCTCAAGAGGTCGGACAGCCATCCGTCGCGTCCCTGGTCGGAACTGGCGGGGGAAACCGGCGGCGCTTCGGTGCGTCGCGAAGCCGGCCCGCCCAAGTCCGGCGGCGGCAGGTTCGACGCGCTGCCGCCATCGCGCCCGCGCGGCGCCGAGCGCGATTGTCCGCCGGCGGCGACCAGCATCGGCTCTTCCTCGCGCTGTACGCCGGCGCGGCCGGAGGGGACGACATCCAGCCCACGGCCGTGATGGGCGACGATCCGGTTCAGCTCCGCCAATGCCTCGATCTGGTCGACGATCACCTTGCGCATCTGCGCCGTGCTTTCGGCGGCCTCCTGCGGCATTTCCAGCACGCCGCGGCGAAGCTCGTTGCGGGTGGCCTCGAGCTCGTGATGCATCTCCGCCGCCATCTGCTTCATGCTCGCCACCATGGTGGCGAACCTTTCCGCCGACTGCTTGAACATCCCATCCGCTTCCTGGGTGCTCTGCTGATAGATTTCGTGCATCGCCTCGGATGTCAGCCGGCGCTCCTCCTCGGCGGAGGCTCTGACAGCATCGAACTGCCGGCTGATCGCGGCTGAACCCGCGCCTGCGGTTTCCGCCACCACGCGGGCGATATCGCGGGCACGCTCTTCTGCGGCGGCCAGCGATTCGTCCAGCAGGCTGGTGAAGCGTGATAGCCGCTGATCGAGATCGGTGGTGCGCAGGTCGATCGTGGTGACCAGCGATTCAAGGGTCGACTTGCGTTCGGTAACGGACGCGGTGGTGTTGCGGTTGCTTTGCTCGACCACGGCAGCCGCTTCGACCAGCGCCTTGCCGTGGAGGTCGAACTGGCTGGAAAGCGAGCCGAGATCCTCCAGCGCCTTCGAGGTTTTGGCGTTGAAGATACCCAACTGGTCTTCCAGCGTCTGGGTCGCGACGCCGTTACGCGAGGTAACGTCGTTCATGGCGGACACGAAGTCGGCCACGCGCGTAACCAGCGCCCGCTCCAGCGAGTTGAGATTGTCGTGCGCGCCGGTCAGCACTTCCTGCAGCAGGATATTGCCTTCGCGCAGTCGCTCGAACAGGGCGACCGTGTCGGTTCGCAGGATCTTGCTGGTTTCCTGCATCTCGGTCACCGCCGCGATCGATACCTGACGCGACTGGTCGATCGCTGCGCGCGACGCCTGCTCCAGGTCCTTCAGTGACTTGTTGACGGCGCCGGTAGCCAGTTCGCCGGCGGACGTGATCGTCCGCGCGACGTCGGAACCGTTGCTCAACATCGATTGCGAGAAGCTCTGCCCCCTGGTCTCGATCGATTTCAGCGCGTCCGACGTGACGCGGTCGATATCGACCGTGAGCTGGTTGGTCTTGGCGCCGATCGCCTCGACCAGCGATCCGCGCTTGCCGTCGATCATCTGCGACAGACGCTCGGTCTGCTGCTGGACGTAAGTGACGATTTCGTCGGTCTTGCCGGTCATGGTGGTGCCGAAAGCGCCGCTGGCGGCGAGCACCGAGCGTTCGACTTCCGCCGAGGTCGACTTGACCTTGGAACTGACCTCGTTCGATGCGGCCACCAGCGCACTTTGCGCGTTGAGCGCACTGGTCTGGATGTTGTCCGTGGTGGTGGCGGTGACGGCGCCGAGCGACCGCTCGATGTCGGCGGAGATCGCCTTGATCTGGCTGGCGGCGTCTGCTGACGTCGCGTGCAGCGAGCTTTGGGCCTCGCGTGCGCTGTTGAGAATCGACGTGGCGGTATCCGCGCCGACCGCTGTCAATGTCCGTTCCACATCGGTCGCCAGCGACTTGACGTGATTGGCGGCATCCGCGGATGCGGTGACCAGTGTGCTTTGAGCCTCGCGCGCGCCGGCGACGATCGACTCGGCGGTGGAAGTGCCGGCGATCGACAATGACCGCTGGATATCGGCGGTCAGCGTCTTGACGTGGTTGGCGGCATCGGACGACGCGGCGACCAGCGTGGTCTGGACTTCACGCGCGCCACCGAGAACCGTCGCGGAGGTTGCCGCGCCGGCAGCCGAAAGCGTTCGTTCGACGTCGGCCGACAGCGATTTGATCTGGGTGGCGGCGTCCGCGGAGGCCGTCACCAGGGTGGCCTGCGCATCGCGGGCGCTGGTCAGGATCGAGTTCGCGGCGCCGGCGCCCACAGCGGTGAGGGCGCGCTCGACTTCCGCCGAGGTCAGCTTCAGCTGTGCGCCGACGTCGGAAGAAACCGTGAGCAGCGACTGCTGCGCGGCGCGTGCGCCGGTCTGAATGGTCTCGCTGGTGTTGACCACGAGGTTGGTGAGCGAGCGCTCCGCGTCCTCGACGTGGGACCTGATCCCGAGCGACAATTCCTCGGCGCGCGCCATCAGGCCTTCGCTGGCCTGACGCCCGCTGCTCTCGATACGGCCCGCCACGGCTTCGACGCGCGAACCCAAGAGGTCTTCGAACTGCGCGACGCGCATGTCGATATCGTTGGCAACCGCGCCGACCCTGCTTTCGATGCCCTGGTGGATTTCCTGGAACCGCGCCGTGATGGTGTCGGTCAGCTGGGCGCTGCGGCCATTGATGGTTTCGGTCACATTGGAGATGCGCCGGTCGACCGCCTCGACCGCCTGGGCGGTGCCGTCGGTGAGCGAGGAGGTGAGAAGGTTGAGACGCGAGTCGATCGAGTGGATCGCCTGTGCCGCGCCATCGGTCAGCGACGACGCCAGCGAGCCAAGCCGGCTGTCGATGGTTTCGGTCACCGACTTCGCGCGCGCATCGAAGCTCTGCTCGAGCGATTTGATCTTGCCGTCGAGCGAGGTATCGAGATTGGCCACGCGGCTTCCGAGCGTGGTCTCGAACTGCACCAGACGCTGATCCAGCGAGGCGGTGATCTCGCCGCCGTTCGAGGTCAGGCGGGTATCGAAGGTGTCGACGTAGGTCTTCAGCGTTTCCGCAATGTCCTGCGTGCGCTGACCCATGCGGTCGACGATCTCGCCGCCGAAAGTTTTGACGGTGCGGTCGAATTCCGAGATGTGGCGGGTGATGAGAGCGCCCAGCGTGCCGCTGTCGCGCGCGAACTTCTCCGCAAGCTCGCCGCCCTGGTTCTTCACCAGCTCGTCGAAGGCGCTGATCTGCAAGGAGAGCGTGTCGTGCGCGGTCTCGGTCTGGCTGACGACCTTCGCCACCAGCGAGTTCACGGTCACGTCGAGCGCATCGCTGGCCTTGTCGCCAGAGGTGAGGATATTGGTCGCCAGGCGATTGCCGGCTTCGTCGATCTTGTTCACGAGATCGCCGCTGCGCAGCTCGAGTTCCAGCAGGAGCGAGTCGCTGGAGTTCTTCAGGGAGTCGTGAACCTGTTCGGTCCGGTCGGAAATGCCGTCGACGATGGTGGAGGAGCGCTGCTCGAATTCGCTGGTGATGCGGTCGATGCGCTCGTTCAGCATTTCGTGGACGCGGTCGGCCAGATCGACGAACTCGTCATGCACGTGGCCGGTCTTGAAGTTGAGGCTGGTGGTGAGGCGCTCGCTGGCGTCGAGCACGGCGCGCGTGGTCTCGGCGCTGGCTTCCTCGAGACGATCGAGCAGGTCGCCGCCGCGCTCGCCGAGCGCGAGGATCATGTTGTCGCCGGCATGGCTCAACGCACCGGTGATGTGGGCGCCACGTTCTTCCAGCGCGCCGGTGATGCTCTTGGCAACCTCGTCGACGCGGGAGGCGATTGCGTCGGAAATCAGCGCGATGTCGTGGCGCAGGTCGATTTGCACGCCGGAAATGGCGCTGCGAACCTGTTCGGCCTGTCCGACCAGATTGTCGCGCTGATGGGCGATATCCTGCAGCAGCGCGCGGATTCGCACCTCGTTGTCGGTGTAGGCGCGTTCCAGCGCCGAGACTTCATTGGCAACCAGGGTTTCGAGTTCGCCGGCGCGCGCGATGGCGCGCTCGACGCCGTCGCCCATGGCCGCGACTTCGCGGCGGATCGCCTGACCGACGGTCACCATCGAGTCGCTGGCTGCGCCCTCGGGCTCCGAAAAGCGGATCGCAACCTGCGCCATCGACTGCGCGATCATGCGCAATTCCTGGCCGCGCCAGGAAAGGCTTGCCAGGAAATAGAACAGCAGCACAGGCGCAAAGAACAATGCCGCCAGGCCAGCGAGCACCAAAGTGCCGCCGCTGCCCTGGCCGATCGCGGCCTGCAGCGAGGGGAGGAAGCTGATGGTCAGTAGCGCGGCGCCGAGAATCCAGACGCCGGCAAAAAGCGTGGCGAGCGTATAGACGTTGCGCGCGGGGCGGCCCTTCTGAATGGCCTGCAGAATCTGCCCGATGGTTTCGCGGTCGTCATTGGCGGCGCGGCGGGTCGGGCGCGGCTCCTCGATCGGTTCAAAGATCTGCCGGTCGGCATTCGGGCGGGTGTCGAATGCGCTCTCGTCGTACGTCGAGGAGGAATTTGTCGGCGTCACATCGCTGCGGACTGAACTCCGCGCGTTGTCGGCGGCAGAGACGTCACTGATGTTCAGGGCTTCCTGAATGGCAGAAAGCGCGACTTCAGTGGGGTCTTTGGCCTTCTTGGGATTGTTCGCCATGTTCAGTCTGAGCCCTTATGTTACTTTTTACGCAACCCGGAGAGCCTTTCGCGAACGCCCCTCGCGAAACTCGAAACCGGTGTCATTCATGCCCTGCGCGGCATGCAGGCGCGACCCTTCCGTCCGCTGCATCCGAAAACATCCTATTGGCTAGGCGATGCGAATGAAATGGCTGCGATTAATACAATCTTAATCATCGTTAATAGCAGGGCGCCGTAAGGCCTTACGGTTCCTCAAAATTCTCCTCCGCGGTCGCAAATTGAGACGACTTTTCGCCAAAAACAAGGCGAACTTGCGGCGGTACGCAAAACGTTCCGTTAACCAATTCCGTGATTGGCTGAGCAAACTTCGCTGCGGGGATCGGCGGGGCGGAGAGATTTGGGTTATCGCCATGCCGCTTCATCTGGAACGGATAGACTGGATGCCATCGCCGCCGCTCGCTCCCGATGACGGTCCGATCGATATCGAACATCTCCGGCGCATGACGCTGGGCGATGACAGCCTCGAGCGCGAGGTGCTGGCGATGTTTTCGGCCCAGTCAGTCAGCCTGATCGGGACCCTTGCCACCTTGCCCAAAGATGCCGGCGCGCTCACGCATACGCTGAAGGGGTCGGCCCGCGCGATTGGCGCATTCGGCGTTGCCGACGCGGCCGTCCGTCTGGAAGCTGCCCTGCAGAACGGCGAGGATCCGTCCGATCTGCTTGGCGAACTCGATGACGCGATTGCGCAGGCCCGCGCGGCCATCGACGCCATCCTGCGCCGGTCCTGATCTCGTCCCCCAAAAGCCCTTGCAAAACAGGGCCAGACACGCTGATGCGAATGTCAAATCCCCCGCACTAGCGCGGAGCGGATCGACCCGTTATAGGACTGCCCGGAACTCTCTCATCCCGGCAGCACGAGCAATCATGGCCAAGATTCACTTTGTCGATCATACCGGCGAAACCCGCATCATAGACGTCGAAAACGGCGCGACCGTCATGGAAGCGGCGATCCGCAACGCCGTCCCGGGGATCGAAGCCGAATGCGGCGGCGCCTGTGCCTGCGCGACCTGCCACGTCTATGTCGACGAAGCCTGGCGCGAGAAGGTCGGCGCGCCGACCCCGATGGAAGAGGACATGCTGGATTTCGGCTTCGACGTGCGGCCGAATTCGCGGCTGTCGTGCCAGATCAAGGTGAGTGACGCGCTCGACGGTCTCGTGGTCTCGACGCCGGAGCGGCAGGCTTAGAACTTCTGTTTTGACGCGTTTTCTTTACGCGAACCGGTACCCACTTCGCTCGAAAACGCTCTAGAACTTCGGTTGCACTACTTCCACGTCGCGGCGCAACCAGGGCTGAAAATTCCTGACGATCTCTGATGTCAGCGGCGTCGGCTTTCGCGTGTTCTCGTCGATCAGCACCGATACCGATCGCGCCGAGGCGACGCATTTTCCTTCGGAAAACACTACCTGATCGAACGTGACGGATGTTCGGCCGAACTTGGTAACCCCGAGCCCCATCTCGATTCCGCCGGGCCAGCGCAGTTCGGCGCGAAAATGGATGTCCAGCCGCACCATGATCCAGGCGAGGCCCGGTGGCATCAGTCCATAACCACGGTCCTTCATCAGCGTCACGCGGCCGGTTTCGAAATAGGTCGCATACACCGCGTTGTTGACGTGCTGATTGGGGTCGAGATCGGCATAGCGCACATTGTCCGTCAGCCGGTAGGGAAAATCCTCAAGGCGCAGCGTTGAATCAAGACGAGCAGGGGCGTTCACGGGATGGTCTCCGAAGTTACACGTCCTTACAGCCCAGTTGTCGAACTGCGGCAAGGGGTTGCCGCGGCGGCAGGCGTCATATTTATGGCTTTCCTCACTGCTCCGCGTTGGCTAGACAGGCGCAGCCAAAAGGCACCTGCCGGCACGTACAACCGAAAAGAAGCGATATGAGCGAAGCGATCAAAACCGATGTGCTGATTATCGGCGCGGGCCCCTGCGGACTGTTTGCCGTTTTCGAACTGGGCCTGCTCGATATGACGGCGCATCTCGTCGACATCCTCGACAAGATCGGCGGCCAGTGCGCCGAGCTCTATCCGGAAAAGCCGATCTACGACATTCCGGGCGTCCCGTTCGTCACCGGCCATGGCCTGACGGATGCGCTGATGGAGCAGATCAAGCCGTTCAACCCGACCTTCCATCTCAACGAAATGGTGGAGAAGATCGAGAAAATCGGCGATCCCGGTTTCCGCATCACCACCGATGCCGGTCAGGTGTTCGAGTGCAAGGTGGTCGTGATCTCCGCCGGCGGCGGTTCATTCCAGCCGAAGCGCCCGCCGGTGCCGGGGATCGAGGCCTATGAAGGCACCTCGGTGTTTTACTCCGTACGCAAGATGGAGCAGTTCCGCGACAAGGATTTGCTGATCGTCGGCGGCGGCGACTCCGCGCTCGACTGGACGCTCAATCTGCACCCGATCGCAAAGCGCGTGACCTTGCTGCACCGGCGCGACGATTTCCGCGCCGCGCCCCACAGCGTCGAACAGATGCGCGCACTGGTGGCTGCCGGGAAAATGGATTTGAAGATCGGTCAGGTTACGGCACTTGAAGGCGAGGGCGGCGTGCTGTCCGGCGCGACGGTCAAAGGCAACGACAACGCGATTTCGAAGGTCGCGTGCAATACCATACTGCCGTTCTTCGGCCTGACCATGAAGTTGGGACCGGTCGCGAACTGGGGCATCGCGCTTGAGAACAATCTGGTGCCGGTCGAGACCTCGGCTTTCGAGACCAGCGTGCCCGGCATCTTTGCCATCGGCGACATCAATACCTATCCCGGCAAGCTGAAGCTCATCCTGTGCGGCTTCCACGAAGGCGCGCTGATGGCGCAGAAGGCGTACCATTACGTCTATCCGGATAAACGGCTGGTGTTCCAGTACACGACGTCGTCGTCGAGCCTGCAGAAAAAGCTCGGGGTCAACTGACCCGATCAGGAAAATACGGTTCAAAAGGCTGCGGCATGTTTGTGACGGTGTTGTCCCTGACGCCCGCGCGATAGCCGGGTGCGGCACTGGAACAACAGGCGAAATCGCCGTAGTCTATCGTCATCGCTCGATGGCTGATCAGGTGATCATGATGTGGATTGCTCAATCCAGACTTCGACTGGCGCTGCCGATCATGGCGGGCCTCGTCATGTCACTCGCGATCATGCTTCCTGGGCAAGCCGCCGAACCGTCAGCCGCCGGGCTGTGGCAGAAGATCGAGGACGGCAAGCCCGTGGCGTGGTTTCTCGTGGTCGATCATGACGGCATCTTCGAAGGCGTGATTGCCAAGACGTTTCCGCCGCCCGGCGAAGATCCCAACGAGATTTGCGCGAAATGCACCGACGATCGCAAGAATGCGCCGGTGCTCGGAATTTCCTTCATCAGGAACATGAAACGCGACGGACTGAAATATGAGGACGGCAACGTTCTCGATCCGCGCGACGGCAAGATCTATAAAGCGAAGATGAGCGTCAGCCCCGACGGCCAGGCGCTCACGATGCGCGGCTATTGGGGGATTGCGCTGCTCGGCAAGGATGAGACCTGGTTCCGATTGCCGGATACGGCGATGGCCTCGCTCGATCCCGGCATCGTGGCGAAATACCTGCCGGCACAGGCTCTCGCGATCAAGCCGCCTGTCGCCGCGGTAAAGCAGGCTCCCGCGGTCGCGAAGAAGAGCAACGTACCGGCGCCCGCGCGCTAACGCGTTTCCGGCGTGGTCGCGGCTGGCGGCACGGGCTCCTGAATGACCCCGGGCACGGCAGCATCGAGTTGAAGCACCGATGTCACGGCGGGCAGGGCAGCGTCCGCCATCGCGGCGTGGCCTTCGGCTGAGGGGTGCACCGCGCCGCCATAGACGGCGGAAAGAATACCCCAGGTCGCGTCATGGATATCGGCGGGCTGACTGGAGGATGGCAGCCCCTGCGGATAGGTCATCGCCGCAAAGTAACTGTCGTTGGCGTCGCGGATCCAGCGCGCGCGCGGAAGATAGGCGCGATATTCCCCGGCGCTGCGGCCGCAGAGCATCGGCTGGTTCGCTGCCGTGACGATGTCGGAATTGAAGCTTTCGCCCTTGGGTGAAAAACATTCCCGATCGAATTCCGGATCGCTCGAGGCGCGCGCACAGAATCCGTGATCTGCGAAGACAGCCTGATGGGTATCGACGAAGGTCATGCGATCGGCGCCGGGATTGCGGCACAGCACGCCCGATTGGCACAGCGCGAGCGCCTTCAACTGCGGAAGGAATTCGTTCTGCACATAGCCGGATACGCTGGCCAGTCGCTGCGGCTCGGCGTTGAACGAGGGATGAATATCGAAGCCGGCGCGCCCGCCGGGGCAGGGAACCCCGTCGTCGGCGAGTGTCGGGTTGGCATAGGACACGTAGACAACGTGCGACATGTCGCCGACCAGCGGCTTCAGCGCTTCTCTCAGCCTGCCGAAGCTTTGCGGCAGGTCCCGCGCCAGCGTGGCGCGCGAATCGTCGACCGATCCGATCACACCGGTGCGCTTGAACAGCACGCGCTCGGTGGTGGTGTCGACGATCACGTCGGCGACAAGTCCGGAAAAATTGATGTCGTTGGCACCGACCGACAGCAGGATCAGATCGAGCTTGCGGTCGGGTTGCCGGCGCTTCGCGGCAGTGACGGCGTCGCGCAATTCGGACAGCTGCGCGTTGACCGTGCCCCGGCAGGTACTGGCGGATTTCGTCGGCGGGCATTCCCGCGCGCGCTGCGTACCGAACAGTCCGTCTGATATGGTGGCGCCGGTGCATGCGAGCGGCAGATAGGTCACCGCAATGTGCGGATATCGTACCGCGAGCGCGAGTGCCGTGCGGGTCTGATAGCTGTACAGCGAGCGGTGGCAGGCAGAATTGAACCACAGCGCGCTCTGCCGTTGCCATACCTGAAGCGTATCGGGGGCTTCGCAGGCCCGTCCGCCTTTGTAACCCGCGCGGCTCGGACGGTAATATTGGGCGCCCGCCGTACTCAGATAATAGCGGAAGCAAAAACCCTCGTCCGCCAATGCGATCGCCCGGTCCGGATTGCCTTCGCCGGAAGCAACGCTATCGCCGAGGCCGGCGATGAAAATATCGCGCACCATGATCTCGGTTGAGATTTTCTGCGGCGCCTCGGGCCCAGAGGAAACCTCGACGGTCGCGACGGTGGTGCGGCCATAGCGCGCCCGGAGATTGACGGGTTCGGCGCAGTCGAAGGTGGATTGCTGCGGGCCATCGCCATCATCGAACGACCAGGCGCAGGTGGCGCCAACGGGAACCTGACCGGTCAGCCGAATGGTGACCGGGTGGTCCACCGGCGTCAGGTAACTTTCCTTGACGTTGTCGCGGGTGCAGGGCTCGCTGACGCGGCCGTACAAATCGATGCAGAGGCGGTTCACCGTGTTGCGCGCCCAGCCGCGGCCGTCGCTCTGCAGTTCCAGCGCCTGCTCTGACGCAAGAATACTGCGGTCGCGCGCGCTGTCGGTATGGAGCAGAAAATCGCGCTCTTCGCGGAACAGCCGGAAGCGATTACGCACCTCCCACGAAATCTGCATCGGGGTATCCGGCGCGCCCTGCGCTGCCGCCGGCGCGCCCTGCGCTGCCGCCGGCGCGCCCTGCGCTGCCGCCGGCGCGCCCTGCTCTGCCGCGGGAGCAGCCTGCGCCGCCGCGGGCGCAGCCTGCTCTGCCGCGGGAGCGGTCTGCGCCGCCGCCCACTGCACCGGCCGTGCCGCCAGCGCCCCCGCGAGCAGCGCGCAGGCGATTATCGAGCGGAGGCGAATTCGGACCATGACGCGTTTGACGTTACTGTTGAGGCGGAAATAAGAGAGATGCCCAAAACCCGAAAGAGTCCAGACGCAACTGCCTCAGAGCGCGATCAGCAAAAGTGGAATCCGGTTTTGCCGGACAAACGCCTTCGTTTGTCCCGAGATCGCGCTCTAATACTAATATATTGTAATAGTCTATGATCTGATCGCCAAACCGCGGACACTTTGGCGGATCATGCGCTACGCTGCGACTTCAGCCTCTTCACCGGCTGCGGCACGGCGGTGGGCGCGGTGCAGGTCTCGCTCAGCCGGCGGCGTTGCTTCCACGGCACCACCACGTTGAGCCAAAGCTCGCGCGTTCCCATGATGCTGATCGCGGTCCCGAACGGGATCAGGAAATAC
>JBGQCE010000057.1:0-10738 GCA_041495185.1 Bradyrhizobium sp. | reverse complement strand
TTTCTTTTTTCCGGGAGTGCGCAAGTCGGCATGACCTCAGGAGTGTGGAAGGAACGGCGTAAGTTCGCTTTCCGGTAACGGCCGATCCTGCAATCCGAGGTTTACCGGAACATCATAAAGCCGGCCCGGTCCGAAGCGGCGATAGAAATGCCGCAGGCCGGGAACGATCACCCGCACGACCGGGACCTCGACGTCGGGCCGCGTCTGATTGAGGACGAGGAAATCGAGGCCCGCGCGCCTGGCGATGTCGACGCAGGCGTTGACCTGCTCGCGTGTGTTGTCGAGGGGGCCATACGCCGAGCCGGTGTCCGGCTGAACCGCCGGATCGCTATTCGGCATCAGGAAGGGATAGTCCTCAAGGCGCAATGGAGTGACGCCGTCGAGGCTCGATTTCTCGCCGGTTCCGCCTCCCATAAGACCGATCGACAGGAACTGGTTCAGCTCCGTCAACGTACGCAGCATGGCAATGCGGGGATCGAAGTGCGCGCCGGAACCGAACTCGATATTTTCCTGTCCGTTTTGCATCCAGTGCAAGATCGCCACATAAGTCGGAATGCCGAGATCGCTGGTGACGTCGAGCACCCAAAGCTTGCGTCCGGTTTCGGCAAGCTGGGTTTGCAGATCTCGAACATAGGAATCGTTGAAGTGGTCGAGGTCCATTTCGGCTCGCCGCAATCGGTTGTACCACCAGATCGCGTATGCATCCCGTTCCACCAGTTCGAGGAATCCCTGGACGATGGCTTCCTCGAGCGTGTTGCCGGCCGCGCAGCCGTTGGAATCCGCACGGAAGGCCGCAGGGCCGCTGTAGAAGAAATACAACAGGCTGGTCGGAATATATTTGAAACGCTGGTCGCGCAGAGACCAGACCGGCGACCACTCGATCCGGGCCGATGGATCGAACGGAGCCGGAGCAGCCTGCAACTCGCTCGGATCGTCTGCCGGCGTCTCGTCTGGCCGGGATTGTGCGTCGCTGTACAGCAAGACGTCGTTAGGAGGAATGGCATCGCCCGGCGCAAAATCCGTGAACCGCCGTGTCACCCTGATTTCGTCGCTTTGAAAAATTCCCGAATAGCGCTCGATCGCTTCCATGAGCGCGCTGGCTTCGGCCTGCTCGGCAGTAGAGCCCTTGCCGAAGCTGCCGCCGGTCAGTCCCGCCCTGAGCTCGTTGACGTTCTGGGCCGGCGCCGAGAAATTGTGCGCCGCATAAAAGTTGGTGTTCATGGGCAAATCGGCCTCGATCCGCTCGAGCCGCGTGACCACACCGGTGAGGGGGCTCACATGCTTTCGGAAGCGCGCCACCGTGGCCCGCGACGACACGGTCCGATATCCCCCACTGGTCATGACCAGCTTGGCGCCGCTGCCAAGCTCGATCGGTACCGGCGCCCGGCGCGGGTCCCGCAGCTTCTTGCTGCCGCATGTCGGACATTGCGGACGGGCCGCCACGTAATGCTTTACGATACTTGCGCCCAACAAATCGTGACTGATGATGTGATCGTTCAACTCGGTGCGAAAGCCGGTAGCGATCGCTTTGGCAACCTCGAGGGCAGCAGACTGGATGGAGCCTTGTCCGAGCGTGTTGCGGGCGAGCGATGAAACGGCAACAGGGCGCGCCGGTCCCCGGTCGAGAAACCCCTTGACCTCCCGATTCCGTATCATGCGATCGAAAAGGCAGGTCCAGCAGGCGCCGTTGCCCTGGCCGAACACGGGTCCCACCAGGGGAAAGGCGCCGGAGGGTTGCACGAGCAGCCAAGGCGCATGATCCGACACCCGCTGCCGGTTCAATTCGGCCAGCCGTCGTTCGAGATAGTCGTTCACCAGCGTGACCGTCAGGTCGGGGGAACGCTTGACGACGCTAACGCCGAGCTCGCTCAGGGCGGCGCTGAATTCAGCCGCACCGTTCACGTCGATCGATTCAATGCGCACACGACAATTCGCGAGATTTTGTTCTGCGATCCCGGGCGGCAGGCCAAGGCTCGCCCAATAGCCGGCCACGGCGCCGGCGGAAGCGCGCGATGCCGGGACGATATAGCGGCGTTCAATCAGCCGCTTGAGAGCTTCTTCGATTTTGTCGGAGGGAAAATCCCGCCCCAGCTCGCGAACGAGCTGCGGAAGGCTCTTTCCGCCTTTTCCTATGGCGGAGGCGAGGGCGCAATAAAGCTCGCCGTGAAGAAAGAACTTCCGGTCCTCGGAATAGAGGCATACGACGTCGGGCGGCAACACATAGACCGTGAAATTCGGCGCGAACTGCGGAACGTCGTTGCTGGCGTGCCGCGTAGGTCTGGTCTTGCGATCCCTCGTCATGACGTCAGCACGCGCGCCACCTTGCCCACCACCTTGGTTCGCCGGTGCAGGGCGTCTTCTCCGACCACTGGAATTCCCTCGTCCAGCTCGCGCGCTGGCATTTCTCGATAAGGCTGCAGACCCACTCGGCCCTCATGCGCAAGCCCGCCCACACGCGCACGCGAGCGGCACTCCCAAGAAAAAGGCACTCCCAATAAAAAGGTACTCCCAAGAACACATGGATTGGCCGGGTCGACTTTGTCGAGCCCGGCCAAACTGACCTGTGTGTGTCAACGTAATCGCAAAGCGATCTGGTCTAGCAGAGGCGGCAAGCTCCCCACGACAGACAGCCGCAACCGCAGCCGCCGCATCCACCACAGCCTCTGCAACCCCTGCAGCCTCTGCAACCCCTGCAGCCTCTGCAGCCGCCGCAGCCGCGCGCGACCTGTACGCCGCTCCGAGCCGCTTCGGTGCTTTCCTTGTCGAACACGTAGAACGTCGCCAGGCTGACGTCGGCGATTTCTTCTTCGCCGAGCGTGATGGCGTGACCTGGTGCGAGGTTCGGTGTCTGGGGCAGGTCCATTGTCGGCACCGCCGCTGCGGATGCGCCGCCCACTAGTGAAAAAGTCAATCCGGCGGCCCCTAGCACCGGTACGGATTTCGATAAACGCTTTCGCTTCGAAGCTTGCTTCACCCGTGGCATACTCGCATTCCTCCATATCTTGTATGAGATCTTTAGAGTCCCGCTCTGCAATTGTACGCTCTGCAGATGCACCGTGCAAGACTGGTCAGGCACGCAGACGCGCCGTGGCTGAATCAGGTTTCTGGAGTTCATGTTCATGAACTATTGTTCAGGAACGACGCCAGCACCGCTTATTCAATTACAATAAGCTTGATTCAGAGCGTCCCCGACAACCTCAACGGGCGCAAATCAGGAACGGCCGTGGGCCCAGGGCGCGATCTTGTCGCGCATCGTTCAAACAATTCATAAATTGCATCGAAGCCTGCAATCGGCAATCAGTATGCCAACCTTTTGGTCTGGACCAGGACCGAGTCGCAGGCTCGCACGGAGAAACCGACATGGTCGATTATCCCGGCCGTTTCGCCTGGTACGAACTGATAACGACGGACACAGCGGGTGCCAAAGCCTTCTACACCGAAGTCGTGGGCTGGGGCGCGCAGGACGCGTCGACGCCCGATCTGGCCTACACCTTGTTTACCTCTGAAGGGGTCGCGGTTGGCGGACTCATGGACCTGCCGGAGAACGCGAGGAAACTGGGCGCGACGCCGAGATGGATGGGGTATGTCGGCGTCAACGACGTGGACGCCACCGCCGACCGAATCAGGCGTCTCGGCGGAGCCGTGTACGTCCCACCGACCGACAGCAACGTTGGCCGCATTTCGGTCGTCGCCGACCCGCAAACGGCAACGCTTGGGTTGGTCAAGGGGCTGAAACCCGGCCAACAGCGGCCCGCGGAGCTAGGCAAACCGGGGCGCGTGGGCTGGCATGAGTTGCTCGCTGCCGACTGGGAGAAGGCGTTGGCATTCTACGGCGAGCTTTTTGGCTGGCAAAAGGCGGGCGCAGAAATCGGTCCGACCGACACGTATCAGTTGTTCTCCGCCGGTGGGCAGACGATCGGGGGCATGGTCACTAAACTTCCGGAGGATCCGGTCCCATTCTGGCTTTTTTACTTCAATATCGGCGACATCGACGCGGCCGCGGAGCGCGTGAAGGCCGCTGGCGGCCAGATATTCAAGGGCCCACTTGAATTGCCGGGCGGCAGTTGGATCGCCCGATGCAGGGACCCGCAGGGCGCCACTTTCGCGCTGCAGGGAAAGCCAAGCCAGGATGGTATCGGCTGGTCCACCGAGTGGGACGGGTTTTCATCGAAAGGCAGGTTGGTCACCAAGCCCCGCGATTAGGGGCCGGACTTCGGACTGGGAACATCGGGATCAGCCAGCCTTGGTCAGGCTGGCTTGGCGGCCGCTGCTTTGGGAAGCGGCTTGTCCTGCCTTTTCGACCAGGAGATGTAGTAGGCGACGATGGTCATGATCGCTATTCCCGTCACGCTGACAAAAATCTGCGCGAACAGTGAGCCCGAACTCATCATCAGTTCGAAGTGGCCGACGAAGGAGAGGAAAACACCGACGCAGAAAACCGCGAGCGACTGTTGACCACAGACGACGATGGGATCGAACAACTTCCATTCCAGGCCCGGCCAGTCCTTGGGCACAAAACGGATGACCAGAATCACGATCACCACGAAATGCAGGAAACGATAGGGCGCCAGATTGGTCTTGTCGTTGGGATTGAAGGCCGAATAGAGCCAGTGCGGGAACAGCGCGCCGAAATCCGGAAACTTGCCCGCCATCGTCATCAGCAGCGCCAGGATGAGATAGCCGATGCAGAGATAGAGGGTAATTCGCGCATTGATAATAGACATCGACTTCCTGGCGCCGCCGAGCGCACACCATGAGCCGAACACAAACAATAGCTGCCAGCAGAACGGGTTGAAGTACCACGTCCCGGCGGGATAGGCCGGCAGGTTCCAGCCAAACTGCCGGGCCGCGAACCACAGCGCGATCGAGGCCAGCATCGTCAGGTCGGGCTGGCGCAGCATGATCCACAGCACCGGGGGAAAAAATCCCATCAGCACGATGTAGAGCGGAAGCACGTCGAGATTGACCGGCTTGAACTTCAGCAGCAATCCTTGCCGCAGCGTTTCAGTCGCATTGTCGACCAAGCCCGTCACGTTGAATTCGTTGATGATCTCGGAATCGCCAAAACGCAGCGCGAGATAGCTGATCGCAGCAATATAGATCACGAACAGAATGATGTGCGCGACGTAGAGCTGCCAGACGCGCTTCGTCAGCCGCGTGGCGCCGACGATGAAGCCGCGTTCGAGCATCATCCGGGCGTAGACAAAGGATGCGGTATACCCTGAAATAAAAACGAACAGGTCGGCGGCGTCGCTGAACCCGTAATTTCTTGTGGTGATCCAGTTCACGACATTGTCGGGAATGTGATCCAGAAAAATCGCCCAGTTTGCGACCCCGCGAAACAGGTCGAGCCGGAGATCGCGTCCTTTTTCAGGCAGGGTGGCGTTGATTTTCATGGGTGCCGTTTCGAAGTGATGCGTTCGCAGGAATCATGCAGCGGGCGAGGGGGGTCAGAAGCGCGGGCGGCCAAGATTGTCACAGCGCAGCATAATGACTATACGGGTCGGGAAAATGGTACATCCAAAGCCGGGAATCACCGATCAAATTCCTGAAAGTTGTATACTATCATGGCCGTTTCCACCACGCGCTTCAATTCCGGATTTCTCACGGGGCCCGATCATCCATGACCGCACGCATCTTTAAGCCCGCCAAAAACGCGATGCAATCGGGCACCGCCAAGACTAGGGAATGGCAGCTCGACTATGAACCCGAGCAGCCGCGCGCGATCGAGCCTTTGATGGGCTGGACCTCTTCCGGCGATATGAAGCAGCAGCTCACCATTCGCTTCGACACCAGGGAAGACGCGGTGGCCTATTGCGAGCGCGAGCGCATTCCCTATCAGGTGTTTGAGCCGAAGGAGCCGGCCCGCCGGCAAGCCGCCTATGCCGACAATTTCGCATTCCGGCGCGGCGAACCCTGGACCCATTAGGGGCCGCGTCAGCTGAAAGCATATCCCGGCATCGCCGTGGGACCGAAAGTTCTGGGTTGCCTAAGGCAGCGGCGCAATGACACGATAGCGCGAGCCCCAACGCGCAAATTGCGGCGCACAATAGACTGCTGAAGGCCATGCCGCTTCATTCCATCGTTGATCCCGCCTCGTCCGATTTCGCCCGCAACGCTGAGGCCATGCGCGCGCTGGTCGCGGAGCTTCGCCAAAGGCTCGATCAGGTGGCTGGCGGCGGCGGCAAAGCCTCGCGCGCCCGGCACACCTCGCGCGGCAAGATGCTGGCGCGCCAGCGTGTCGATCTCCTGATCGACCCCGGCACGGCGTTTCTCGAACTATCGCCGCTGGCGGCCTATGGCCTCTATGGCGGCGACGTGCATTCCGCCAGCGTCATCACCGGCGTGGGGCGGATATCGGGGCGCGAATGCGTTGTCGTCGCCAACGATGCCACCATCAAGGGCGGCACCTATTATCCGATGACGGTGAAGAAGCATCTTCGCGCCCAGGATATTGCCCGGCAGAACAATCTGCCCTGCGTCTACATGGTCGATTCCGGCGGCGCGTTCCTGCCGATGCAGGATGAGATTTTCCCCGACGAGCGTAATTTCGGCCGCATCTTCTACAATCAGGCGCAGATGTCCGCTGCCGGCATTCCGCAGATTGCCATCGTGATGGGCTCCTGCACCGCGGGCGGGGCCTATGTCCCGGCGATGTCGGATGAAAGCATTATCGTGCGCAATCAGGGCACGATCTTTCTCGGCGGACCGCCGCTGGTGAAGGCGGCCACAGGCGAGGTCGTCACGGCAGAAGAGTTGGGCGGAGCCGATGTGCATTCCAGGCAATCCGGCGTCACCGATCACTATGCGCAGAACGACAGCCACGCGATCGGGATTGCGCGACGCATCGTCGCCACGCTGAAGCAGCCCACACGCGCCCCCTTGAACATGCGCGAGCCGCGCGAACCCCTGTTTGCCCCTGAGGAGGTTTACGGCGTGGTCCCCGCCGACGGGCGCAAGCCATTCGACGTCCATGACATCATCGCGCGGGTGGTCGACGGCTCCGAGTTCGACGAATTCAAGAAATTATACGGCCAGACCCTGATTTGCGGTTTTGCGCATATCTGGGGCTATCCGGTCGGCATCATCGCCAACAATGGCATTCTGTTCAGCGAAAGCTCACTGAAGGGGGCGCATTTCATCGAGCTGTGCTGCCAGCGCAATATTCCTTTGGTGTTTCTGCAGAACATCACCGGCTTCATGGTCGGCAGGAAATATGAGGCCGGTGGCATCGCGCGCGACGGCGCCAAGCTGGTGACGGCGGTTGCGACCGCGGGCGTGCCGAAATTCACGGTCGTGATCGGCGGATCCTACGGGGCCGGCAATTACGGGATGTGCGGCCGCGCCTACAGCCCGCGCTTCCTCTGGATGTGGCCGAACGCCCGCATCTCGGTGATGGGCGGCGAACAGGCCTCGATGGTGCTGAGCCAGGTCCGTCGCGACAACATCGAGGCAAAGGGCGAGACATGGTCGGCAGAGGAGGAGGACAAGTTTCGCAGCCCCATCCGCGCCCAATATGAGAGTCAGGGCAGTCCCTATTACGCCACCGCCCGGATCTGGGATGATGGCGTGATCGATCCCGCCGATACAAGGCTGGTGCTCGGCCTTGGACTTGCGGCCTCAGCCAATGCACCGATCGAGCCTACTCGTTTCGGCCTGTTCAGGATGTGACGATGGATCGCCCCAAACAGTACCGGCGGTTTCGCACGCTGCTGATCGCCAATCGCGGCGAGATCGCCTGCCGCGTGATCCGCACCGCCAGAGCAATGGGCTTGCGCACGGTCGCGGTCTATTCCGAGGCCGACCGCGACGCGATGCATGTCGCCATGGCCGATGAAGCCATGTTGCTCGGGCCGGCACGGGCGCGCGACAGCTATCTCAACATCGAGCGTGTGATCGAGGCGGCGCGCAAGAGCGGCGCGGAGGCCGTGCACCCCGGCTACGGCTTTCTGTCCGAGAGCGCCGAATTCGCGCAAGCCTGCCTCGACGCGGGACTGGTATTCGTCGGCCCCACCGCCGGCATGATCAGGATGATGGGTTCGAAGTCGGGCTCGAAAATGCTGATGGAAGAGGCCGGTGTGCCGCTGGTGCCAGGCTATCACGGCGAAGCCCAGGATGAGGCGACCTTGGTGAAGGCCGCCGACAGAATAGGCTTTCCGGTTCTGGTCAAAGCCTCCGCCGGCGGCGGCGGACGCGGCATGCGCATCGTGCGCTCGGCCGGCGAGCTTGCGGCCGCCATCGTCAGCGCCAAGCGCGAGGCCAAGGCCGCCTTCGGCGACGATCGCATGCTGATCGAAAAGTTCGTCGAAAATCCGCGACACATCGAGGTGCAGATCATTGGCGACAGTCACGGCAATCTGCTGTCGCTGTTCGAGCGCGAATGCACGTTGCAGCGGCGGCATCAAAAGGTGATCGAGGAAGCGCCGTCGCCGACGCTTGATGCCATCGGGCGCGAGGCAGTCTGCGCCGCCGCGCGCAAGGCGGCCGCCGCGGTGAATTATGTCGGCGCCGGCACCATCGAATTTGTTTCCAACGGCAAGGATGTCTTCTTTATTGAAATGAACACAAGGCTGCAGGTCGAGCATCCCGTGACCGAGCTGATCACGGGTATCGATCTCGTGGAATGGCAGTTGCGGGTCGCGTTCGGTGAAAAGCTGCCGCTGACGCAGGACCAGGTCAGGCTGAACGGTCATGCCATCGAGGCGCGGGTCTATGCGGAAAATCCGCACAAGAATTTCATGCCGTCGGTCGGCCGCATCAGAACCTGGCGTGTGCCGGAGCAGTCGAACGGCCTGCGCATCGATGCCGGGTATCGCGAGGGCGATGCGGTCTCGCCGCATTACGACGCCATGCTGGCCAAGGTGATCGCGTGGGCGCCGACGCGCGACGCTGCGATCGAGAGGCTCAACCGCGGGCTTGAGGATACCGACGTTCGCGGCATCGTCACCAATATTCCGTTCCTGTCGGCGCTGGTGACGCATCCGAAGGTGCGATCCAACTCCATCGACACCGGCTTTATCGAACGCGAACTAAAAAATCTGACACCCGCGTCTGCAGCGCCTCACGATCTCGAGCTTTGCGCGGCCGTGGTGGCAATCCTCGGCGAAGAAGCAAAAGTCGCGGGCGCGGAGGCGCATTCACCGTGGCGAACGTCGGGCTGGATGCCGGTGGGCCGGCGGCAGCGGATGTTTACGTTCCGCCATGGGCAGGGGGCCCAACAAGAGGTAAGCCTGCAATATGGCAACGGTCCCGCTACGCTGTCGATCGGCGAACGCGAACTTGCCTTCAAATCCTCGCCTGGCGTTGCCGGCGGCTTCGATCTCACGCTCCACGGCATGAAATCCCATGTCGTCGCCGTCATTGAAGGCCATGAACTGTATTTGCGAACCCGCAACGGCCGCTTCGACCTGCATTGGGTCGATCCGTTCGGCGGCGACGACGAAGAGCAGGTCGGCGAGGACAAGATCGTAGCACCCTTGCCGGGCACCGTGGTGGCGTTGCTGGCTGAAGTGGGCGCAACACTGGAGAAGGGCGCGCCTATTCTCACGCTTGAAGTGATGAAGATGGAGCAGACCCTGCGTGCGCCGTTCGCGGGCGTGCTGAAAGTGATAAAATGCAAGGTCGGCGATATCGTGCAGGAAGGCGTCGAGCTCGCCGAGGTCGAACCGGCCGGTCAATGAGATCAGCATGAGCGATACTGTCCGCATCGTCGAAGTCGGCCCGCGCGACGGCCTGCAAAACGAAAAGACGCCGGTCAGCGTCGCGGACCGGATTACGTTTATCGAGGCGCTGGTCGGCGCGGGGCTGCACACCGTCGAGGTCGGGGCCTTTGTATCGCCGAAGGCGATCCCGCAGATGGTCAATTCGGATCAGGTGCTGCGCGGTGTCAATCATCACCCCGACTGCGAATTCCATGTGCTGGTCCCGAACGATAAGGGCTATGAAGCCGCGCGGGCGGCCGGCGCCAAAGTGATCGCGGTGTTTGCTTCGGCCTCCGAAGGCTTTTCGCGCGCTAATATTAATTGCTCCGTTGCCGAATCCATCGAACGGTTCAAGCCGGTGGTCGCGCGCGCGAAGGCTGACGGGGTCAAGGTGCGTGGCTATGTCTCCTGCGTGCTCGGTTGTCCCTATGACGGCGAGGTGAAGCCGCAAGCGGTCGTGGACGTTGCGAAGACGCTGTGGGAGCTCGGCTGCTACGAAGTTTCGCTCGGCGACACCATCGGCGTCGGCACGCCACTGAAGGCGCGGCATCTGCTGCGCGCCGTGGCAGGCAGCATGCCGATGGCCAATCTGGCGATGCATTTTCATGACACCTACGGCCAGGCGCTGGCCAATCTCTATGCCGGAATGGAGGAGGGTGCCCGCGTGATCGATTCCGCCGCCGGCGGTCTTGGCGGCTGCCCCTACGCGCCCGGCGCTACCGGCAATGTCGCCACCGAGGACGTGGTCTACATGCTGGAGGGCATGGGCATTGCTACTGGCGTTGACATGCCGGAACTGGTGGCGGCCACCAACGCGGTCAGCCGGCTGATCGGCCGCCCGCCCGTGAGCCGCGTCGCTGCGGCGATCAATGCGAAGCGGGCAGCGAAATAATTCTCACCGCCCGCCGTCCGGCCCCATCACCAGATCGGGCAGGTACGTTGAAATGCCGGGTGCGAAGCACAGCACCAGCACCGCCGCCATCATCAGGAGCACAAACGGCAGCGTGCCCCAGATCACTTCGCTCAAGGGGATATCG
>JBGQCE010000056.1:0-10769 GCA_041495185.1 Bradyrhizobium sp. | reverse complement strand
GGTGCCGTAACGGACCGCATGCTCATAGATATCGGTAATGAAGGGGAGGTCGGCCGCGGTGGCGTGCCGGATTTCGAGCGAGGACATGGCAGTAGAAGGATATCAGCAGACGGAGCTAGATCAACTTTCTTTCGTCATGGCCGGGCATAGTGGTCTGCCTTGCGCAGACTACGTAAACTTGTCTGCGCTCCCGGCCATCCACGTCTTGTTCGCCCAGAGACTGTTGAGACGCGGATGCCCGGCGTAAAGCCGGGCATGACGGTGACGCACAACAGAAAAGCCCCGGCCGCATGGCCGGGGCTTGAATTGTCCGTTCGAGGCAGCGGTCAGTCGCGCTGACCGAGGAGCTGCAGCAACAGCGTGAACAGGTTGATGAAGTTCAGGTAAAGCGACAGTGCGCCGGTGATCGCCGCCCGCTCCGCCACGTCACCGCCCTGCGAGGCATAGCCGTAGATGTAATCGTTCTTCAGCCGCTGCGTATCCCAGGCGGTGAGGCCCGCAAACACCAGCACGCCGACCACGGATACCACGAACTGCAGCATCGAGCTGGCGAGGAAGAGATTGACCAGGCTCGCGATGATGATGCCGATCAGGCCCATGAACAGGAACGATCCCATGCCGCTCATGTCACGCTTGGTGGTGTAGCCGTAGAGGCTCAGCGCGCCGAAAGTCGCCGCGGTGATGAAGAACACGCGCACGATCGAGGTGTGCGTGTACACCAGGAAGATCGACGACAGCGAAATGCCCATCAGCGCCGAGAACACCCAGAACAGCATCTGGGCTGCCGCGGGCCGTAGCCGGTCGATGCCGGCCGAGATCACTATCACCATCCCCAGCGGCGCCAGGATGAACAGCCATTTCAGCGGGCTTGCGAACATCGCATAGCCAAAGGACGTCAAGAACTGGCCTTCGGCGACCCGGATGGCGGCGCCACTGGCCGATCTGACCGCTTCGGCCGTATCGCTGGTGACGGCGAACTTGTAGACGCCGAGCGCGGCAAGCCCGGTGGTGGCCAGCCCGATGCTCATGTAGTTGTAGATGCGCAGCATGTAGGCGCGCAGACCGGCGTCGACGGTCGCGGCGTCAGCGCGCCCGGCGGCCCGGCCGAAAGGAGAAGCGTAGTTACGGTCTAGGTCCGACATGGTCGAATTCCCGTTGTTTGTCCGGTGGAGCGCAAGGGGTTTGCGTCGCCGGTTAAGAAACCTATCTCAGATACCGCCGCCTGCTGACATAAATTTTGCGTCATCAGGCCAGCGTCTGAGCTTGAGCTGGTATGTGGGAAACTAGCACAGTCACTGCAAGCTTCCATGCGCGGCTGAATGTCGCTCTGCGGCATCTTATCAGACGATGCGGACGCCGGTCGGCGTGACGAAAACTGTCATTTAACAGGGTCGGCACTCCGCGGTATATGCCGATTCCCGACTTAGGCCGGTTGCTTCAATTTGTCATAAATTCCGCAACACCGTCGCCGGCTTCTGGTTCAGGGCGAGCAGTGTGCCGGCGAGCCCCAGTCCTACCGTGACGACCAGCGCCGCGGCGACCACGCCTGCGGCGCTGCCGGCCTGCCAGATGAAGCTCAGCGTCATCAGCCGGGTCACGATCAGCCAGGCCGCGACCGAGCCTGCGATTACGCCGAAGACCGCGGTGGCGAAGCCGATCATCAGATATTCCAGCGCATAGGCGCCAAGCAGCCGCGCGCGGGTGGCGCCGAGGGTTTTGAGAATGACCGCGTCGTAGACCCGGTGGCGATGGCCGGCGGCGAGCGCCCCGCCGAGCACCAGAATGGCCGATATCAACGTGACCGCGCTGGCGCCGCGGATCGCCAGCACCAGATTGGTGACCACGGTGCCGATGGTTTCCAGGGCTTCGCGGACCCGCACGCTCGTCACCATCGGGAATGCGTCGGCCACCGATTTGATGATGCGGGCGTCGCCGGTTGAGTCCGGATGGGTCTCGGTCAGCGTCGCGATATGGGTATGCGGCGCGCCCTTGAAGGCGTTGGGGGAGAACACCAGCACGAAATTGATGCCGAGGCTTTGCCAGTCCACGGTGCGCATGTTGCCGATCTTCGCCGGGATATCGCGGCCGAGCACGTTGACGACGATCTCGTCGCCTATCTTGAGCTTCAGACCGTCGGCGATCTTCTTCTCGATCGACACCAGCGATGGGCCGTCATAGTCGGCGCCCCACCATTGGCCTTCGACCACCTTGGAACCCTTGGGAATTTCGCCGGTATAGGTCAGGCCGCGGTCGCTCTGCAGCACCCATTCGGAATCGGTCGAGGCTTTCAGATCCTCCGCCTTGACGCCGCGGGCGGCGACGATGCGTCCGCGCAGCATCGGCACGTCTTCGACGCTCGATTGCGGCGCGGTCGCTTTCAGGAATGCGCCGAAGCGGCCGGCGTCATTGGTGGGAATATCGATGAAATAGAATGACGGCGCGCGGTCCGGCAGCGCCGCCAGGAATTGCCGCCGCAGATTGCCGTCGATCTGCGTGATCGTGACCAGTACGGCCAGTCCCAATCCGAGCGACATCACCACCGACGGCGTCAACGCGCCGGGCCGGTAGATATTGGCGATCGCCAGTCGCAGCATGGTGATGCGGGTGCGCGGCAGGCGTCGCGCCAGCGCCATCAGGCCGGCCGCGATGCCGCGCAACAGCGCGAACACTGCGATCGAGGAGGCGACGAACACGGCCGCGATCCGCTTGTCGTAGGCGAGCCCGATCACGACCGCGATCAATAATGCGATCACCAAGGCCATCAGCGCGAGGTAGCGCCAGCGAGGCCGATGCCACTCGCTGCTCACGGCTTCGCGAAACAGGGCCGCCACCGGCACGTCATGCACCCGGCCGAGCGGCCACAGGCCGAAGGCGAGCGCGGTCAAAAGGCCGTAGACGAGCGACAGGGCGAGTTCGTCCGCGTGCAGCGCCGGCACCACCGGCAGCGGCAACAGCTTGCCGAAGACGTCGACGATGATGAAGGGCAGCGCCGCGCCGGTGACAAGCCCGATCACGGAGCCGATCCCGGCAAGCACGATGACTTGCGTGAGGTAAATCGTGAAGACGTCGCGGCCGGTGGCGCCGAGCGCCTTGAACGCCGCGATGACGTCGCGGCGGCGGTCGATATGGCTTTTGACCGCGTTGGCGACGCCGACGCCGCCGACCAAAAGCGCGGCAAGGCCGACCAGAGTGAGGAACTGCGTGAAGCGGCTGATGGTGCGCTCAAGCTGCGGGGAAGCGTTGCTGCGGCTGCGAATCTCCCAGCCGGCTTCCGGCAACGCACTTCGCGCATCATCGGTCAGCGCGGTCGCGGCGCGATCATCGGCCGCATTGTCCGGCAGCTTTACCCGGTAGATCCAGCGCACCAGGCTGCCGGGCTGCAGCAATTCGGTGGCGCGTAAGCCCTGCTCGCTGACCAGGAACCGCGGACCCAAGCCGACGCCGCCGGCGAGTTTGTCCGGTTCGGCGCCGACCACGCTGCGGATTTGAAAGGCCGCACTGCCGATGCTGATACGGTCGCCGACCTTGAGATCGAGCCGCGCCAGCAGGGTCGAATCGACGGCGGCGCCGAATGCGCCGTCATGTTCGGCCAAAAGATCGGCCACCGGCATTTTTGGGTCGAGCGTCAACTCGCCGAGCATCGGATAGACGCCATCGACCGCCTTGAGCTCGACCAATGCGAGCCGGCCGTCGCCGGTGCGCGCCATCGCGCGCAAGGTCGCCGCGACCGACACTTCTCCGCGCGAGCGAAGAAACGCGACTTCATCCGGCTTGGCTTCGCGCTGGATCAGGGAGAAGGCCACGTCGCCGCCGAGCAGCGCGCGGCCCTCGCGCGCCAGCCCCTCACTGAGACTTGCGGCCACCGAGCCGACGCCGGCGATCGCCATCACACCGAGCGCGATACAGGCGATGAAAACGTAAAAGCCCCGCAAGCCCCCGCGCAATTCGCGCAAGGCGTAGCGCAGCGCGAGTGAAGCCGCGCGGCCGCCATGAACCGGTTCGGAAGCCATACTCATGAAGCGGCTTTGCGATCCGCTGGCTGTCCGTCAATCCGGCCGGAGCGCAGCCGCACCACGCGGTCGCAGCGCTGCGCCAGCGAGGTGTCATGGGTTACCAGCACGAGCGTCATGCCGCGCTCGGCGTGCTTGGTGAACAGGAGATCGACGATCTGCTTGCCGGTGGCCTCATCGAGATTTCCGGTCGGCTCATCGGCCACCAGAATCGCGGGATCGGGCGCCAGCGCGCGGGCGAGCGCAACGCGCTGCTGCTCGCCGCCGGACAATTGCGTGGGATAATGATGCAGCCGGTCGCCGAGACCGACCGACGTCAGTTACTGCGCCGCGCGCCGTGCCGCATCGGGATTGCCGGCGAGCTCCAGCGGCACCGCAACATTTTCCAGCGCCGTCATGGTCGGAATCAGATGAAACGACTGGAACACGATGCCGACCTGGCGGCCGCGAAACCGCGCCAGCGCGTCCTCGTCGAGGGCATTGAAAGGGGTGCCGTTGACCACCACCTCTCCGCTGTCGGGACGCTCCAGTCCCGCCATCACCATCAGAAGAGTGGATTTCCCCGAGCCTGACGGTCCGATCAGGCCGATCGCTTCACCCGGCGCCACGCGCAGGCTGATATCCTTGAGGATATGAACGCGCGCGGCACCCGTGCCGAGCGAGAGATTGACGTTCGAGATGGCAATGGTGTCCGGCTCAAGGCCGGCCAGTGACGAGGGTTCGATGAGACTGTCCATGACTCGGTCATATGGCACTTCGGTAAGGGAGGTCGAGAGGAGGGTGCGGATGTTCGTGCACATGCTCGTGTTGGGCCTGGGCCTGATGGCGGGGGAAGCCGCATTTGCGCAATCGCCGGCCGCCGCGGCGAAACCGGTCAAGATGGTCGTATTGGGCGATTCGCTGAGTGCCGGACTTGGCCTCTCGGCGTCAGCGGCATTTCCGGAGCAGCTTCAAAAGGCGTTGAAAACCAAAGGGATAACGGTCGATATGATCAACGCCGGGGTGTCCGGCGATACCAGTTCCGGCGGCCGCGACCGGCTCGACTGGTCGGTGCCTGAGGGAACCGAGGCCGTGATCGTCGAACTCGGCGCCAACGACGCCCTGCGCGGCACCGATCCCATGGTCACCCGCGCCGCCCTGACCGATATTCTGACGCGGCTCAAAGCGCGCAAGGTCGCGGTTCTGCTGTGCGGGATGGTTGCGCCGCCGAATTATGGCAGCGACTATTCGGCCCGCTTCAACGCGATCTATCCGGATCTGGCGAAATCCTTCGGGGTGCCGCTGTATCCGTTTTTCCTGGAAGGCGTCGCCGCCGACGCCAGGCTCAATCAGGCGGACGGCCTGCATCCGACCGCGGAGGGCGTCGATGTGATCGTCAAGAATATCCTGCCTACGGTAGAGGCATTTGTTGGCGCGGTATCCGGGCAGCGCAGTTGAAAACCCGGCAGCGATAACCCTAACGCGGTGTTTTCCCGGAAGGTTTTCGATCTGCCAACACCGGATGCTTCGCAGAGTCACATAACTACGGTAGAAATCGATATCGGTGATTCGTCACCGGGTTTCAGCATCGGGAGTCATGCGATGCCGCGTTTGTTCACTGGACTGGAAATTCCGGCCGAGATCGGCCAGACGCTTTCCAATTTGCGTGGCGGCCTGCCGGGCGCGCGCTGGATCGACCCCGAAAATTATCACGTCACCTTGCGCTTCATCGGCGATATCGACGGCGTCGCGGCGAACGAAATCGCCGCCATGCTGTTTCGGGTCAACCGCAAGCCGTTCGAGGTGGCCCTGCAGGGTCTGTCGAGTTTTGGCGGCCGCAAGCCGCGCGCGGTGGTGGCCTCGGTGGTGCCAAGCCGGCCCCTGATCGAGCTGCAGGCCGAACTGGAACGGCTGATGCAGCGCATCGGGCTCGATCCGGAGGGGCGCAAATTCACCCCACATGTGACGCTGGCGCGGCTGCGCGACGCCTCTAACCAGGACGTCGCGGACTATCTGTCGGTGCGCGGATATTTCCCGACCCGCGTGTTCACGGCTTCGCGGTTTGTGCTGTTCTCGTCGCGGGCGTCCACCGGCGGCGGGCCCTATGTGGTAGAAGATTCCTACGCGCTCAGCGCATAAGGTTGCCTGCGCATAGCCCTCACACCAATTCACGGCTTGCAATTTCTCCGGCGTTGAGGCCGTAAGGGGGCCATGCTGTTCACCTCGCCCGCCTCGTTCCACGCCCATTATCAGAGCCTGGTATCCTCCGGCGCCATCGAGCCCGACGCCGCGCAGCAGGAGGCCGCCGAGGCATTCGCCGACCTCGAGCGGCGGCTTGCCGGCTACAAGCCGGTGCGCAAGCAAGGCCTGCTCGGCCGGCTGTTTACCGACAAGAATGGCGGGCCGCCGCGCGGCCTCTACGTTCATGGCGAAGTCGGCCGCGGCAAGACCATGCTGATGGATCTGTTTTTTCAGCAAAGCCTGGTCGTGCACAAGCGCCGCGCCCACTTCCACGAATTCATGGCCGAGGTGCATGAGCGGATTTACGGCTATCGTCAGAACATCGCGCGCGGAGAGATCGCCGACGGCGATGTGATCGCGCTCACCGCCGCGTCGATTTTCGACGAGGCCTGGCTTTTGTGCTTCGACGAATTTCATGTCACCGACATTGCGGACGCGATGATCCTGGGACGGCTGTTCTCAAAACTGTTCGAACTCGGCACCGTGGTGGTTGTGACCTCCAACGTCGCGCCCGACGATCTCTACAAGGGCGGTCTGAACCGGGCGCTGTTCCTGCCCTTCATCGCGCAGATATCGGATCATATGGATGTGCTGCAGCTCGATGCGCGCACCGATTTCCGGCTGGAGAAGCTCACGGGCGTCAAGATGTGGCTGGTGCCGGCCGATCGCGCCGCCGATGCCGCGCTCGACAGAGCCTGGGTAAGCATGACCGGCAATGCCAAATCCAAGCCGCGCGATATCTCGATCAAGGGCCGCATTTTGCATGTGCCGTGTTCGGCGGACGGCGTTGCGCGATTTTCATTTGTGGATTTGTGCGAAAAGCCGCTCGCAGCTTCCGACTATTTGCGGCTTGCGCACGACTATCACACCATCATGGTCGACCGCATTCCGGTCATGAATTACCCCGAGCGCAACGCCGCCAAGCGGTTCATTGCGCTGATCGACACGCTTTACGACAACGCGGTGAAGCTGATGGCGTCCGCCGAGGCCGATCCGCTGTCGCTGTATCTTGCGACCGAGGGCTATGAGGCGAACGAGTTCAAGCGGACCGCCTCGCGGCTGATCGAGATGAGTTCGGAATCCTATCTGGCGCTGCCTCACGGGCACAAGGATTCGGTGGCCAGCGGGTCGAGCACCGGGCTGGTGGAGACGTAAGGCTCACCCTCGTCATTCCGGGGCGCGCGTAGCGCGAACCCGGAATCCATACTCGCAGTCGTGGTTATGGATTCCGGGTTCGCTCGTTTCACTCGCGCCCCGGAATGACGGAGGTTGTACAGGCCTGATCGAAATCGAGGCAGGGCCGACAATTGGGCATGCCGCGACTTGAACGGCTCCCTCGAAAGGTCTAACCAGCCATTCAGCTTTTCTCCCTTCCTCCTCCTTGACTTCATAAGGACAGATTTCCCATGGCGCGCGACAAGATTGCTTTGATTGGCTCCGGTCAGATCGGCGGAACGTTGGCTCATCTCATCGGCCTGAAGGAGCTCGGCGACGTCGTGATGTTCGATATCGCCGAGGGCGTGCCGCAGGGCAAATCGCTCGACATCGCGCAATCCTCGCCGGTCGACGGGTTCGACGCGCATTTCACCGGCGCCAATTCCTATGAGGCGCTCGACAACGCCAAGGTCTGCATCGTCACCGCCGGCGTGCCGCGCAAGCCCGGCATGAGCCGCGACGATCTCCTGAGCATCAATCTCAAGGTGATGGAACAGGTCGGCGCCGGCATCAAGAAATATGCCCCCGATGCCTTCGTCATCTGCATCACCAATCCGCTCGATGCCATGGTGTGGGCGCTGCAGAAGGCCTCCGGCATGCCGCACAAGAAGGTGGTGGGCATGGCGGGCGTGCTGGATTCCTCGCGCTTCCGCTATTTCCTCGCCGACGAGTTCAACGTCTCGGTCGAAGACGTCACCGCCTTCGTGCTGGGCGGCCATGGCGACACCATGGTACCGCTGGTGCGATACTCCACAGTGGCCGGCATTCCGCTGCCGGATCTCGTCAAGATGGGCTGGACCTCGCAGGCGCGGATCGACGAGATCGTCGATCGCACCCGCAACGGCGGCGCCGAGATCGTCAATCTCTTGAAGACCGGTTCGGCGTTCTATGCGCCGGCCGCTTCCGCGATCGCGATGGCCGAGAGCTATCTCAAGGACAAGAAGCGCGTGCTGCCCTGCGCCGCCTATCTCAACGGCGAATACGGCGTGAAGGACATGTATGTCGGCGTGCCCGTCGTGATCGGATCGAAGGGTGTCGAGCGCATTGTCGAGATCGAGCTGGCTGGCAAGGACCGCGAAGCGTTCGACAAGTCGGTCGGCGCGGTGCAGGGTCTGGTCGATGCCTGCAAGAAAATCGCGCCCGATCTGCTCGGCCGCTGATCGCATTTTAATCCAGCCGAACTGATCGTTCAGGGCTTCGAGGGCCACAGATGAATATTCATGAATACCAGGCCAAGGCGCTGCTGCACGAATTCGGCGTGCCGATCTCGAAAGGCGTGCCGGTGCTGCGGGCTGCCGATTCCGATGCCGCCGCGAGGGCGCTTCCCGGTCCGGTCTGGGTCGTGAAGAGCCAGATCCATGCCGGCGGTCGCGGCAAGGGCAAGTTCAAGGAAGCTTCCGCCGGCGACAAGGGCGGCGTGCGCATCGCCAAATCGGTCGCCGAGGTCAATGAATTCGTCAAGCAGATGCTGGGCGCAACCCTGGTGACGATACAGACCGGGCCGCACGGCAAGCAGGTCAACCGGCTTTACATCGAGGAAGGCTCCGACATCGACAAGGAGTTCTATCTCTCGATCCTGGTCAACCGCGAAACCTCCGAAGTATCGTTCGTGGTTTCCACCGAAGGTGGCGTCAATATCGAGGACGTCGCGCACAACACGCCGGAGAAGATCGTGACCTTCTCGGTCGACCCGGCGACCGGCATCATGGGCCATCACGGCCGCACCGTTGCCAAAGCGCTGGGTCTGTCAGGCGACCTCGCCAAGCAGGCGGAACGGCTGGTGACACAGCTCTACACGGCCTTCGTCGCCAGGGACATGGCGATGCTGGAGATCAATCCGCTCGTCGTCACCAGGCAGGGCGACCTGCGCGTGCTCGACGCCAAGGTTTCGTTCGATGACAACGCGCTTTATCGCCACCCCGAAGTGGTGGCGCTGCGCGACGAGACCGAGGAAGACCCCAAGGAAATCGAGGCGTCGAAGCACGATCTCAACTACGTCACGCTCGACGGCAATATCGGCTGCATGGTCAATGGCGCAGGCCTTGCCATGGCGACGATGGACATCATCAAGCTCTACGGCATGGCGCCGGCGAACTTTCTCGATGTCGGCGGCGGCGCCGACAAGGCCAAGGTCACGGCGGCCTTCAAGATCATCACCGCCGATCCCAATGTGAAGGGCATCCTGATCAACATTTTCGGCGGCATCATGAAATGCGACATCATCGCCGAGGGCGTGGTCGCCGCGGTGAAGGAAGTCGGCTTGAAAGTGCCGCTGGTGGTGCGGCTGGAAGGCACCAATGTCGACGCCGGCAAGAAGATCATCCGGGAAAGTGGCCTCAACGTGCTGCCGGCCGACAATCTCGACGACGCCGCGCAGAAAATCGTTAAGGCCGTAAAGGGGGGCTAGCCGATGGCCGAGGACCGCCTCACCGCACCGACCCCGCTCGAGGAGCATCGCAAGCTCGCGGCGTTCGCGGGCGAGTGGACCGGCGAAGAAATGGTTCAGCCATCGCGCTGGACCGCGGGCGGACCCGCGACCTCGCATGTTGTCGCCCGCATCGACCTCAACGGCTTCTATCTGATCCAGGATACGCGCCAGATGCGCGACGGTAAGGAAACCTTCGCCACCCATGGCGTGTTCACTTACGACCGCGAGGACCGGCTCTACAAATTGTTCTGGCACGATTCGCTCGGCTACTACCCGCCGTCACCGGCCTCCGGCGGCTGGACCGGCAAGACCTTGACGCTGGTGCGCGGCTCGCTGCGCGGCAATGCGCGCCATGTCTATGAAGTCGTCGACGCCAATACCTACACCATGAAAATCCAGTTCTCGCCTGACGCGGAAGGATGGGCGGATGTGCTCACCGGCGTTTATCGGCGGATCACCTGACCCCTTCCCGATCGTTTCGCGAAAGCAATCCCAAATCATGTCCATCCTGATCGACAAAAATACAAAAGTCATTTGCCAGGGTTTTACCGGCAAGAACGGCACGTTTCATTCGGAAGCGGCGATCGCCTATGGCACCAGGATGGTCGGCGGCACCTCGCCCGGCAAAGGCGGCGCCACGCATCTCGGGCTGCCGGTGTTCGACACCGTGCAGGAAGCGCGCGAAAAGACCGGCGCCGACGCCAGCGTGATCTACGTGCCGCCGCCGGGGGCAGCGGATGCAATCTGCGAAGCCATCGACGCTGAAATCCCGCTGATCGTCTGCATCACCGAGGGCATTCCGGTGCTCGACATGGTGCGGGTGAAGCGTTCGCTCTCCGGATCGAAGTCGCGGCTGATCGGGCCGAATTGCCCGGGCGTGATGACGGCGGGCGAAT
>JBGQCE010000055.1:0-10851 GCA_041495185.1 Bradyrhizobium sp. | reverse complement strand
GCCAGCCAGTCCCGCTGGCGCGTTCTGCGCCAATGCTCGAGCATGACTTTGGCTTCCTCGATCGAGGAGGATTCCGCGCGGATCGCCTGCACGATGCGCAGGCCGTATTCGTGCACGAGCTCGCGCCACTGCGGCGGTAGCGGATCGACCTCGCCGAACATCAGCGCGCGCGAGTTTGGATCGGGCGGCAAGGGCCCGACAATTTGCTCGGTCAAATCCCGCCGTCCGGGGGAAAGAAACACGTCGGCGCATTGCCGATGGCGAACAGCACCGGCTCGCCGCCCGGCGCATGCTCGTTCCAATGGATGACGTCGTCGGGAATGCGCTCCCATTTATCGCCGTTAAGCCACCACCACTCGTCCTGGCCTGCCCCCCCCACGCGGAACTTCGTCTTCACCACGTCGGAGTTGTTGCAGCACGACTTGAACGAGAAGCGCTTCTGCGCGGCTTCCGTGAGCTCGCGTGACGCATACCAATCGCGCACGTCCTGCGGCAGCGCGGCATATTCCGGTTTCCAGCGTGCCGGCGCATTGACCGCGCTGAGGATGGCCACAACTATGATCGCAATGACGCCGAGCAGGAAAAGTCCGGCCGCGCGAATGGCCTCCCTCATCGTTTTGGCCCCAGCACGCCGAGCATGGCGCCGCTCACGATCGCGATCTTCATCAACGCGGCTTCCGAGAGCAGGCCGAGGCCGGCCGAGATGGCCGCAAACGACGCGCAGCTGCGCGCATGCGCCTGGAGCGACGGAAGCGGGGTCTTGCAGACCATCTCGATCTGCAGCGCACCGTTTAATTGGCGCAGTTTTCGATCGCGCTCGGCGGATGCGTCCATGGCGTTCTCACATCCCCATGAAGCTGTCTTCGCTGAGGGTGTCCTTCGCCTCGGCGTAAGCGTCCTTCTTCGCCTCGGTTTCCTTCGGCGAGACCTTGATCCATGGGCGTGACATGCAGGCATATCGAACGTCGTCAGCGGCGTGATCCTCGCCGTCGCTGTCGAGGTCTTCCGGGCGCGCCGAATCGTGCTGCAGCGCCGGGATCGTGCGAATGCTATCGACGCAGGTGTCGAACATCACCAGCATCGCATTGCCGTCGTCGTCGCCGACCAACCGGCTGCGCACCTGGTCCCAGCCGCCAAGCGCGCCCTTGCCGGGCACGCGCTTGTTATCGGCGGGGTTGAAGTAAACTCTCTCGCCCGAGCCGATCCGGATGCGCTCCTCGATCGAGGGGCCACCGTCTTGCGCGAAGGCGGACGGATCGAGCACGCCGTAAATGAGGGCCGGGTCTTTTTCTTCGCGCAGCCAGATGCCCTTGCCGACCTGTTCGGCGAATAGCTTCAAGCCGACGTTCGGCTGCCCCGGCTTCATGCCGTACCATTCGCGGTAGCGCAGCAACGCCCCGCGCGGCAACCAAAGCCCGCTTTCGGTCTTGTGCGCGTCCGGCACGATAGCCCACCAGCCGAATGAGAACGGCTTTGCCGAGCCCCAGTCGCCGGAGCGGAAGCGGTCCCACTCGCGCGGGACCTCAAACGGCTTGATGACGTGACGGTGGTGGGCCCAGCAATCGAAGAATGCACCTTCGATCACATCCCAGTCGCCCCAGCGCATCGCTTTGACCAGCGAGGCCGAACCCAACCCTTCGAGCCGGGCTTCGTAGCCCGGATCGTCCTGCGCCATGCTCGGATTGTCTTCGAGCCGGGCCGGAACGTATTGCCGCAGCATACCGCCTTCTTCGCGCGGCATGCGCCGCAACTCCATCGGCTGACAACCGATGATGAAGGTGGTCTTGACCCACAGATGCCCGATATTGCCGGGATTGGCGCCGCACAGAATGCGCGGGAACATGCCGGTGTATTGCGCAGGAAGATCGATGCCGACCATGCGCACGCGGTTGCGCAGGAAGCGGTACATCACCTCGGTGAAGTGGGTGAGCTCGTCGATCAGCAGGACGTGGATTTCGGCGCCCTGGTACTTGTAGATGTCCTTTTCGTCTTTGCAATGGCAGAGGTAGATTCTCGCACCGTTCCAGAAACGGATTTCTTCCTCGACAATCTCGCAGAAGCCGCAGGCGACCCAGCCGGCGAGCAGCGCGCGGAAGCCCTTCGGCCCCTCCATGTGGTTCTTGTTCAGATCGCCGCTGATGCGGCGGAACAAGTAAACCTGGAGGCCTGGGATCGTGGAGCACCACACGATCGCGGCGACCCGCATCAGGAAGGATTTCCCTCCGCCGGCGGCGCCGCCATAGAGGATTTCAGTCGCGACGCTTTCGAACGCGCTCCACTGCTTTGGATGCAGATGCAGCTGCAGGGCGTCCGGTGAGGACGATTGTAGCAGTTGGCGCTGCCGCGAGCGGCTTGCCGTCCTTGCCGGTGAGCTCATGCTTGTGCTTGTTGGTGTAGGCCTCGCCGACTTCCTTCGCCGCGCGCTCGCAGAGCTCAGCCATGCCCATGTAGTTACCGATGGTCTCGGCCTTGCGCGCCGCGCGATCGAGCATGCGCAGGCGCACGGACTTGTGCGCGATGCCGATTTCCGAGGTGTCGTCGAGGAACTTCTTGCGCGTCGCGATGAACAGCTTCTTCAGACCGTCCGACAGCTCGCTTCCTGCCTTTTTGGTCGGGTCGTAGACGTGCACGCGCTGGCGGGAAACGACGATCTCAAACTCGTCTTTCACCGCCTCGGCCACCTGGCTGGGCGTATCCCAGCAGGCGAGCCGCATCACGATGAAGCGCTTGATCTCATCGGGAAGGTCTTCGGTGTCCGCCACGCATCAACCGTTCAGATTGAAGTGCCTGATCTGCGCTTCCTGCCAGTTGGCCGGGCGCGGTAGATTAAAGCGCGCGCCCTGGATGCCGCCGACCATGGCGGCAAACGACGCGTTCGGCACCAGGCGACCGCCGCCGGTGCCCATGCAGGGCATGACGATCTTGCGCAGGCCGGCGTCAACCGCGAGTTTCACGGCCGCGCGGGTCGCCAGCAGCACATCGGCCGGATGCGTGATCGGCTTGGGTGCACGCACGACGGGCGCGAAGATCAGATGCGGGATTTTCGGATCACCGGTCGCGATCATGAAGGCCTGGCCGACCAGCATTTCGCCGAACTGGTAGGCGGCGATGCGCTCCCTGACCGCACCTTCTACCGCCGCGCCAAAGCGGGCGATCACCGCGGCATCCATGCCGGCGGTCATGAAGCCGAACGAATTGGAGGGCGTGACCACCGCATCGGCCTCGCCGGCCAGCGCATCGCCCTGCGCCCAGGAGATCCCCGGAAGTTCCGGCACGTCGCGCTTGGCGAGCGCGATCAGGTCGGCGTTCTGGTCGACCACGGCGACTTCCAGCACGGCGGCCGCGGGAGCTGCATCGGTTAAGGGCATCGGGTCAGTCATCGGCTTCGTCCTTTTCTTCCTTTTTCATCTTGGCGCGCTCCTTGTCGGAGATCAGGCCGCGCTTCGAAAGCTCGGACACCACCTTTTCGAGCTCGTCCGACTGCTCATCGGCGAGCTCGCGCACCCGCTTGAGGCGCGCCGGATCGTCCATAATTTCCTGCGCGCGGGTGAGCGAGCGCAGATCGTCTTCAGTCTGGTATTTGATCTGCCGTTCCTTATCGCTCATCGGCTCGGAGGCGACGGGGCTTGTGGAGGGGGCTTGAGCGCCTGATTTCTTCGCCATGGTCATGATCCTTCAGGGACGATGCTGACCGCGTTCGGCCAGCAGCTGTAGCAGCATGTCCGGGGCATCCCGGAACCGGTGATCGAACGGGAAATAGTCCGCGGCAATTTCAAGATGGTGAAAGGCCGCGCGCGGATCGTGTGCCGGGCTCCAGCCCAGCATGTATTCCCTTTCGGCGGCGAGCCATCGCGTCATGTAGAAGCAGGCGATCAGCGCCAAGGCGCCCCGCCACAAGTACCCCGATAAAGCCGGTCGCTGCATTCTGGAATGGGAAGGCAAAGCAGCTCTCCACAAGGATTGCGATCAGCACCAGGCGCTCGGCATTAAGCGGACCGCACAGCAATGCGGCAAACATCGCCAGCATCAGCGACGCGCCGATGAAGCCGGCCTCGAATGTCACCCACAACAATTCATTATGCGGATGGATCGGACGATCGGTCGTCATCACGAAATGCTTGGCGATGCCCGGAAACATTTCAACGAAGGAGCCCGCGCCGTGGCCGAACAAAGTCAGATGCGCCGCGGTGTCCCGCCAGATCGCGATCCTCTCGTAGCTACTCGACAGACCACGGCTCTCGATCAACCAGAAAGCGACTGGGATCATGAGGAGGAAGACGAGATAGGCGAGCCAGGGAGACCGCCGCCAGCAGGCGATTAAAGTGGTGATGCCAACCGCAAGCGCGGCACCCCGTGCGTGCGGGATTACCAACGCCGGCAGCAGCGGTACCATCAGCCACCAGATTCGTTGCGCCGCCGCATAGACCAGCAGCAGCGCTGCTACTTCGGCGAGAGAATTGTTGTTGTAGAATAGCCCGGATGGCATGCCGTTGTAAGACGGGAGCGCGTCAAATCCAAACCATTGCGCGATCGCGATGAGCGACGAAACTCCGATGCCGAGCATGGCTCCCGTCATTACCGAGCGTAGGTCGATGAGCTGCGCTCCGAGGATATAAACAGCCGCCAACATGGTGAAGCGGGTGAGCACATCGATGGCATCGAGCGGATAAGGCGACCAAAAGGCGGTAAGCGCGAACCAGCCCAGAAACGCGAGTGCGATGATATGGCGCGAGGTCCAGGCGATCTTAACGCCTGTGAGCACCAAGACGCTGGCGCAGGCCACCGCGGCCCATTTCGGTGCGACTGCGGCGCCTGCAATCCCCGGCCAATAGGCCGCCGTCACGGCAAATCCGAGCAGGAATTCCGCCGCCTTCATTCGAGCGCAGACGCCTGCGCTCGAGGTTGCTGCTGTTGTCCGAACGCGGCTTGCGCCTTGTTCGCCTTCGCCACCAGCCCGTCATGTTCGGCCTGCGAGATTGTGCCGGCCTTGAGCAACTGGCGCGCCCTTGCCTTGATGTCGGCGAGGTGCACCGACGGCGATTGTTTCAGGGCCGCGGCTGCGGGCTTCGCTCTCGGCTTAGGTGCTGGTTTGGGTGCCGGCAATCCAGCGGCTGCCGCATTGTCGTCGCTTGGCGCGGAACTGGCGGAAGCCGCGCGCGCGCCGGCAGGACTGCCGCCATCGACGGCACCCATCACCATAAAGCCGGGGTTTTTCATGAGATTTGTCCTTTAGCCTTTGCCGAGCTTGCGATTGGCCTTGGCGTCGATCTTGGCCTTCTGCGCCGGCGATATCAGGCCCCGTTTGACCATCTGCGTTGCGCGCGCCTTTGCGTTCGCGGCGTGACTGGCGTCTGGCATCGGATACTTGCGCTCGCCCGGCAGCCCGAAATCGGACGCCGGCAGCTTGTTACGCGTCTTCGCCTTGAGCTCGGCCATGTCGTCGGTCTTTCGTAATTCGCCTTGACGCGAACCGTGATCGAGACGCCGGCCGGTGCACGGGAACGATCATGGCGACCGTCCTTTTGCACCGATGGCGCGGTCGCGGACCTATTCGATTCGGTCAAGTGCTGGTCAACGTCACGCGTGACGGCGAGAGGCGCGGCGGAGCTACCCAAGCGTCGCGGCGCCTCTCTTGAGCGTCGCCGGGCATGGCCCGGACGGCTCATATTCCGGGGCTGCTATCGGCGGCAGCTGCCGCAGGCGATAGCAATTCGTTCCTCACCAATCTCCGGCGCGTTCTTGGCTACTTCGATCAGCTTGGCGACTTCCGGCATCAGGGCGCCGTAGCGCGCCACCACGCCTATGAACTCCTCGACGTCATGTCCACGCATCGCGAACACCGGCATTCCGGTTTCATGCACGAACTTCGGCATGCCGAACTCGTCGCGCGCCTGGCCGCAATGCGACAGCTCGTGCTCGCACAATGCACAAAATGCCGGGTCAGAACAGGCGGCAGCATATTCCGCATCAAACGTGATCAGGAAATCCGGCAGGCCGCCGAACCATCCGATGATTTGAGCCTGCGCTCGTGCGCGCGCCCACTTGCCCATTGTCCCGCCGGGCGGCTTGAATTCTGCCTGCCCGACAACGCGGCGGCCTAAACGGCTGTTCGCCGCGTTCGTCCAAAGGACCCCGATCGTCGCCATCGCGAGATGACTGTGCTCGGGATTGTTGAGCGGACCATCATCGGCGATGAAGGTCGCGGTCAACCAGGCGAGAAGCTCGGGTGCCGGCTCGAATTTCAAACCGGCCAATGCACCTTCGACGCCGGTGAGATGCGCCGGCGGCCGCGGCCGCATAATCACGCTGTAAGTTGCCGATCGTGGCGAATCGCTTCTTCCAGCGCTATCGCCTGCTGCACAAGGTCGGACTTGTCCTCGTGGAACGCGTCGGGCTTACTGTTCATCGGCGGCCGCATGCGGCGAATGTTGTCTTTTAGCGACGCGATCGCGTCGGCGATCTCGCGCCGATCCATTGGGCGCCGCACGGGAGCAGGCTTCGGCACTAGAGCTGGAACCGGAGCGCCAGGCCGGCGGCGCACGCGTTCAATGACGAAGCTCATGCCGCCTCGAATACCCTGGGCTCATGCAAGCCGGCGGACACCACCAAGGCGCCGCGCACGACGGTGAGATGCCGGCTATAGACCGCGCCCGGATTTTCGGTGCTGATCACAACGGCGCTAGCGGTAAATCCCGGCCTTTGGCGCGCGACGTCGCGGAAGAAGGCTTGCGCCCTCGCGAAACACTTCTCGGCTGACCAGCTGGTGATCCGTACAAAGCCGCGCGGAAACACGATCAATCCGCCCTCATGCTCGCCTTTGGAAACGAAGCCCTGCAGCGAAGCCGGTAGATCGAACACCAAGCGCACCTCGCGCTGACCGTCCGGCAACGGTTTGATCCCGGCGGACGCGACCTCGCGCAGGCGCTCTTTCAGCGGTCGCGGCGGTCTCTGCCGGCGATCGGTTTTGCGGAATCCTGTGACGGTCTCTCCGTCACGCTGCCACTTGACGCGCCCGCTCATGGCGTCGCGCGGCCTCGGCCGGCAATAGCACGGCGATCCGCGCCTCGATCAGATCGAAGCCCTGCATTGAGACGCCGGCAATCTCGGCGAGACGCAGCCGCAGCCATTGCGCACGACGCTCCGTATCGGCATCGATGCCCGCGGTGGCGAGCAACAGATCGAGCACCGCGATGTGAGCGCGCGCCTGCTCGCGCGAGAGCGATTTCGTTTTCATGGCGCGCGACATGGCGCGCATTGGTGCGACGCTTCAACGCGATTCGCCCGCAGTGCTTAATCAATCCGTACCGCTGCGGTATTGGCATCATTGCTCGGCGGCG
Source organism: Bradyrhizobium sp. (assembly GCA_041495185.1). Lineage (GTDB taxonomy): Bacteria > Pseudomonadota > Alphaproteobacteria > Rhizobiales > Xanthobacteraceae > Bradyrhizobium. The sequence goes on along the minus strand of JBGQCE010000055.1, from coordinate 3,514 downwards.
GGTTCTTTCGGCGGCTCGGGCCGCAGCTGCCCGGTGCGCACCTCTTCGGCCGCCTCAAGCACAGCCACCGCGTTCACGCGTCCGGCAAACGGGCCCATGCCTGGCGCGGCCTGGCGCGCGGCTCTTTCACCGGCGGCGATCTCGCGTTCACTCGGCATGCAACCGTCTCGCGGTCAATTTGGTCCGATATGCGACTAATTTATTGCAGTAGTCTTAAGGGGATAGGAACCGGGCGGCTCGTGCCATTGGAGGGGCCATCGGCGCGGGCAGATCGCGCTACTGCAGCCTCCGCCGCCCGGTGTTCAGTTGGCGCGGGCGCGCAAGATCACGGGCCGATGCTTATCGGTCTTCACGCGGCCGTCGCGATCGACGGTCCAGGGCTTTTGCAGCGGAGCCGCGCGCGCTACGAGCCGCAAGCGCTGTAGAAGACGTCGCAGCATCCGAGCCTCCTCAAAAACGCAAAACGCCCGGCGGCTCTCGCGAGCCCGGGCGCAGATCGACAGTTGCCATCCTTGTCAATATCCCAGGCGCACTCAAGTGCGATCGCGCGGCGTGGTTAAATATTTATGCAGGGACCAATTCGCTTCGCAAAATCCGCGACTTCTTCTCGGTGTCGATCACCCAGGGCACCTCCGCCGCAGCTGGCGGTGTCGGCACATGCTCGGTGCGATTCCAGGCGCAAATCGTCTGCGTCAAGAGCCGCAAGCCTGCATGCCATACCGCATACTCAGCGCGCGCGAAGATCACGTCGGCCGGCGCCGGCTCGATAGACAACGGACAGCGCGCGCTTGTGCCATAGTGCCTGGCCTTGGTGCGGCCTTCGACGAGAACACCTTTGTCGTCAAGCCATTGCACGACCGGCTTGCCATTGCGCCCCCTCACCGGCTCAATCGTGAGCGGGCCGAGATCCCATGGCGGCCGCGTTCCCATCTGCGCATGCAGCGTCAATAGGCCGGCGGTCTGAAACTGCATGCGCTTGAGCGCAATATGCTCGGGCCCCTTCCAATGATCGAGTCCGTGCGCGAGCGTGGCGCGCGAGCGTTGCCAATCGACCACGGTGTCCTGCATCGATCGCACCGCGTGATCGATCAGCAGCGCGTCGGGATGCGGCGGACCGAGATTAACCGGGAAGTTTGAATCCCCACGGCTCGTGTCGACGCGGGTGCCGAGCATCACGAGGTGCTCCCAGCCGGTGAGGCCACCAACGATCTGCTTCGGCAATTCCTCGCGATAGGCCCATTGGAGGAGCTTTTCGATTTCGACGGTTATTTTTCTTGAAGGAAGCCCCACGCGCTACCCAGACCCACGCTGCAACGTACAAAAACGTACAAACCGAACCCGGCCGGCGGCCGGGGAAGGTTTGCAGGCTGATCAGGAAGCGGCGAGTTTCTCCCTCAAGGCAAATCCCATCAGCGGCCAGAGCTGGCGCACCGCGTCCTCGTAGGCGAATTTGCGGCCGAGATCGGCGTTGAAGTTTTCGGGCGATGCCGGCGCGCTCTTGCCGAAGACGGTGAAGCCGTTTTTCATCACCAGGATGCAGATGGACAAGACCTTAAGCGATGGATGACTAGGGTTGCCGATTGGCTCCAGAGGAGAGCCTACATCGACCGATCCTTCGGCGAGCTGAAGGCCGGCGTTTAACCTGGGCGTAGCAGCGATCTTATCGCCTGTCGTGTCGTAGCGCATCGCGATCGCCTTCTCGATGTCGGCGAGTGTGACGCGCGGCGCCTTAGCGACCGCGGCGGCTTCGGCATCAGTCGATTGCAGACTCATGGAACCTCCGATTGTTCGAGTGCGATGATCGTTTCACGTGAAACTTTCTCAATTCTCGCCCAGCACCGCGCGCATGGTACCTTCAACGTCGACAAGTCCACTGATGATCCGGAAGGCGTCGCTGAGCAGCTCGGCTTCCTCACGTGTCTCGAAGATCGCGCGCGCAGCCGAGGCCGGCGAAAGTCCGATCTGCGGTGCGTTGGTCTGCATGTGGTTGACGGCGTCGCCGAGCTGGTTGGCCTGCCGTTTGAGCGCTGCGGCGATCTGAATGAAGGGCCGCAGCGGACGGCGATTGCTTCCTGCCACGCGTCCGGTATCGGCCGTCTTAACGGCCGGCGAGCGCACGCGATGAGCGCTCTGAATTCCGGCGCGGTCGTCCGGCATCCGCTCTCCCGATTGAGGGCGGCAATATAGTCCGATTTGCGACTAAATATCTAGTGTAAAATCAAAGGCATAAGAAACATCGCTAACGCACGAGTTTAAGCGTGGTCGGCGTCGAACGGCCATAGGCGGCCGGCTTGCGCGCCTTGCGTCGCCGCGGTCTCGCCTCCACACGCTCGCGCCAGTCGATGCCGCGCGCATCGGGTGGCGCCATCAAGAGATCCCGCGTGGGTGCCGGTCTCCAGGACGAGTGCGTGCCGTCGGCGAAGCGCCAGCGGTACTCGGCCTTGGCGAATGATGGAAACCGGATCACCAGCTGCTCGATCATGCGCGCCTCGCCGCGGTGCTCCGGTGGTGCGAAGGCCCTGGCCTCCGGAGGCATTCGGTAACCGCCGTCACTAGCCACGTTTGCCTCCTGTGAGCGCGACGGGCTGCAGCGGAAGCTGCGGGCCTCGGTGCTTCTCTATTTGGTGGCGCGCGATGCCCATGCGCACCACGCGATCAAAGGCCTCGCCGCTCACCCCGCCGTGATTGGCGTTGTCGATGATCTCGGCGAGCGCGATCACATCGCCTTCGATTTCCGCGAGCCAGCGCCGGATCGTGCTGTCGGCCGCGAACACGCGCATCCCGGATTTGTCGGCGACCACTGCCGCCGCCGTGCCCCAATCGGTCGGGCCATTGCTGCCGGTGCCGAGCAGATAGACGCGTGCGTTGGCGGCAGTCGCAATGCGCGCGATGCTGACCGATTCGGGATTGCCTTCATCCTCCGGCTCGACGCGCAGGAACACGCCGAGCGGTTGCGAGCGTTGAGGTGGTAGCGGGGGCGGAGCGACACTCGATGTCACGTGTGACAGGATCGCGGCTTCCTGTTCGGTGATCTGCCGCCCTTGGGCGATCTTCCTGCGCACCAGGATGCGCGCTCGCCGGCGGCGTTGCCGCTCGGCTGCGGTCGGGTCTTCCAGATCGGGATTGCGATCAGCCCATTCCGCGATGTGGTCCTCGCCGATCCATTCCCGATCTTCAAGCTCGCGGTAGATTGAGGCCACTTCTTCCACCGGCATGTCGCAGGTCTCGGCGCAATCTTCCAAGTCGAAATTGCCGATCCAGCCGCCGCGGCGATTTTTCGAAGCGCAGTCGAGCAGCACGTCCACCACATGCACGATCCGCGAGACGTGGATATCGAGCTTGCGCGCGATCGTTCGCCATTTCGGGTGCGATGGGAAGCCGTTGTACTTGCGATACCAACCGTAGCGCTTCGCCTTCTTCGGCGAGGCCTGCTGACGGTCATTGGCAAAAGGCATCGCGCGGCTTCCCCAAAAATCCCGCACGCACGACGCAACCGACTTATCCACAATAGATC
>JBGQCE010000054.1:0-10882 GCA_041495185.1 Bradyrhizobium sp. | reverse complement strand
CGGCGAAATCCTTGTCCCAGGCTTCCACCGTCATTTTCGGTAGCGACAGGCCATGCGAGATGCCGACGTTCAGCGCCAGCCCGTCGAGGCCGCCGAGCTGCTTGGTGCAACGCTCCACGCTAGGGGCAATCGCCGTGACGTCGAAGACGTCGACGTAACAGGCAAAGGCCTTGCCGCCTTCGGAAGTGATCTGCGCAACCGTGTTGTCCGCAGCTTCCTTGTTGACGTCGATGCAGGCCACATCAGCGCCCTCGCGCGCAAACAGCACCGACATTGCGCGGCCGTTACCGATGGGCGGGTCCTCGTCGATGATCTTGCGCTGGCCGGCGCCGACCACAATGATGCGGCGGCCTTTAAGCCGCCCATGGCTCCTGGCCTGCCCCAGCGCTTCGGCATGTAGCGACGCGGAGGGATCGACATTTTTCGGCGCGTGGGTGGTGGTGGACATTGTTTGGTTTCCTCCGTTTTTTATGGTCCTCATCCTGAGGAGCGGCCATTGGCCGCGTCTCGAAGGATGAGGATGCGTCGTGGCCTCATGGTTCGAGACGGCGCAAGTGCGCCTCCTCACCATGAGGGTCGGAGTTCTTAATTCACCCCGAGAAAATCGCGCTTGCCGATCTCCACGCCGTTATGACGCAGAATGCCGTGCGCGATGGCGGCGTGGAAGTAGAAATTCGGGAAGGCAAAACCATTGAGGAACTGCTGTCCCTTCAGCGTCAGGGTGTTGCTGGGGCCGACGGGAAAGGTGACCTCGCGCAGGTCTGCGCCGTCGAACTGCGCCGGCTTGAACGCCTTCACATAGTCGACGGTTTTGGCAAGCCGCGCCTTCAGCTCGTCGAAGGTCTTTTCGGTGTCGGGGGTGGACGGCACCTCGCTATGGGTCAGGCGCGCGCAGCTCTTGGCGGCGAAATCGGAGGCCAGCTGAATCTGGCGCGTCAGCGGGAACATGTCCGGATAAAGCCGCGCGCCGAGCAGCACGTCGGGTTGAATATTCCTGGCCTTGCAGTGCGCCTCGGCCTTGGTGAGGATGCCTGTGAGACTGCCGAGAATCTGCAGGAATGCTGGCACAGTAGCGTCGTAGAAGGACATGTGATGCTCTTTCGGTTGATGGGTGTTTCGTGTCTGGGAGATATGGGGGCTAGCGAACGGCGGGCAATCCCGGCAATGCCGGCTGCGCGCGAGGTCCGCGCATCCGCGCCAGCAATTCGGCCGTCGGCCAGGAATCGGCGGGCAGGCCGTATTTGATCTGCATCGCCTTCACCGCGCTGCGGCTTTGCTGACCCATGACGCCATCGATCTTGCCAACGTTGTAGCCTGCGCGCACCAGTAATTGCTGCAGCTCGCGCAATTCGTTGAACGGCAGTTGCGCGATCGGCGCCGCCGGGCGAAGCATCGGCGGCGCGCCGGCAATGCGGGTGGCGAGATAGCCGGCGGTGGTCGAATAGATCAGCGAGTTATTCCACTCGGTATAAGCAGCGAAATTGGGATAGGCCAGAAACGCCGGTCCCATGCGGCCCATCGGCAATAGCAGCGACGCCGGCAGATTGTCTGATGGCAACGCCCTTCCGTCCGGATAGGTCACGCCGAACTGCGCCCATTTCGAACGCGGCAATTGAATCGTCAAATCGGCCTGGTCCCACGGCAGATTCTGCGGCACCCGGACTTCCTGCAGCCAGGGCTCGCCACGCCGCCATTTAAGACCGGTAGCGATGTAGTTCGCGGTCGAGCCGATCACGTCGGCCGGGCTGCGCAGGAGATTGCGGCGTCCGTCGCCGTCGTAATCGACGGCGTAGTTGAAATAATGCGTCGGCAAAAATTGCGTCTGTCCCAGTTCACCCGCCCACGATCCCACCATCTCCGCCGGCGTGAGATCGCCGCGGTCGATGATTTTCAGTGCAGCCATGGTTTCATTCGTAAACATCTGCGAGCGGCGGCAGTCATAGGCCAGCGACACCAGCGAGCGCAGCGTCGGCAAATTGCCCATATTGGCGCCGAAATCGCTTTCGAGCCCCCAGAAGGCGGCGATCACCGCGGGCGGTACGCCATACTCCTTCTCGGCGCGCGCAAAGGCCGCGGCATAGGTCTTGATCCGGGCCTGGCCCTGCTGCATCCGATAAGTTGCAGCCATGCGGCCGGCGAACTCGGTGAACACCTGCCCGAACACGCGCTGGCCGCGATCCCGGTTGACGATGCCCTGGTCGTAGATGAGACCGGGCGCGGCTTCCGCGATGGCGCGCTGCGACACGCCGTCCGCAACCGCCTGTGCTTTCAAATCGGCGAGAAAGCGGTCGAACGACATACCGCCGTGACAGGATGCGCCGCGTTGGGTTGGTGCCGTGGCTGGTTTCACTGAAGGTGGCGCCGGCTGAGCTGATGCCTGTTGCTGTCCGCACAGAAGCGCCAATAAGACCGCGCCAGGAAAAAATCGTGTCGTGGAAAACATTCGCATGCGGTACCGGATTGAGGGCCAATTGGCAGAAGGTGATGCTGTCGTATCATCATTCGGCGCCCGGCGTCATCCAGATGATGTCTGCCCTGGCCCCTCGAACGGACGTCACGCTGCACCTACGTCCGTTTTGTGCCAACAAGAGACTCATGCACCGAAGTAAACAGCATCTCTATTCGATCACTTCATCGGCGCGTCCGAGCAGCGCAGGCGGCAAGTCAATGCCGAGCGCCTTGGCGGTCTTGAGGTTAACCGCTAGCTCAAACTTTGTGGAAGCCTGCGTCGGCAAGTCGCCGGGCTTTTCACCTTTCAAGATGCGGTTGATGTAATCGCCAGCACGCCGGAAGTGCTCCATCTGATCAATACCATAAGAAACCAAGCCGCCGCTCTGTGCGAAAAAACGGAACGGATAAACCGCAGGCAGCCGATGCTGGGCGGCTAAGCCAATGATCACATCGCGGTTCGATGCGGTTACCGGATGCGGCATCACGACAAGGCCGCCTGAAGGTTCAGCGGCAAAGGCATTGACCGCAGCTTCAATCTCAGTGGCGTTATGCACGCTCGGTGCTGTTAGAGTGACTTGCAAGGTCGGCGCGGCCGCCTCCGCGGCGCGCAGGAACGCGGCGTTGGCGGGTGTTTCGGTTTGCAGGATCACCAGCGCTCGTTTCACTCCGGGTGCGACCTCTTTCAGAAGCTCAAGCCACTTGCCACCAATCGAGGACTCGAAATTAGTGAATCCCGTTGCATTGGCAGCCGGCCGGGCCATGCTTTGGATGAATCCGCCACCGATTGGATCGCCCACGCTGACGAAAACAATCGGAATGGTCCAGGTCTCGCGCCGCAGCGCCGCGGTCGCCGGATCGCTTTGAACCAGGATCAATTCCGGCGCGAGAGAAACCAGTTCCTTCGCTGCCGGTTGCAATTGATCACCTTGGGGAGCCCAGCGGTAATCGATCTGGATGTTGCGGCCTTCGACCCAGCCGAGCTTCTGCAAACCCTCGCGGAGCGCGGCGAGCCGCGCCTTGCCTTGCGTATCCTCGCGCGACGGCATCAGCACGCCGATGCGCCGCATCCGCTCGGGCTGCTGCGCCCGCGCCGCGAACGGCCAGGTCGCTGCTGCGCCGCCCATAACACCGAGAAATTCCCGCCGCAGCATGTTCGTCCTCATGTTCACGTGGCAGCATCGTATGGCTCAAACGAGCATGCGGTACCCGATTGAGGGCCAATTGGCAGAAGGTGATGCTATCGTAGCTCATTCGGCAGCCGGCGTCAGACCCGGACATAGCGGTCTGCCTTGCGCAGACTGCCGAAATCTGTCTGCGATGCCGGGCATCGACGCCATCCTGCCTTAACGCGCGTGATTCAGGTTGGCCAAGTCAAGGCTGAGCCTGGCGCTGGCGTCAAGCTGTCAATCAGGGCGCGAAAGGCTTGAGAAGCCGCGGTGGGTTGTTTCCGGTATTTTTGAAAAATCCACGCTCGTAATAGCCGACCGATGGAAACGGAAGATCGGTGGTCGTTACCCACCTCTCACGCCAGGTTGGCCGGCTTAGCCGGCTTGGGCGGGTGTGCAGTTCTGGGATGATGGTCATGAAGAAATACGGCGAAGTTATATCTCAACAGAGGATTGTTGGGAACGGCAGCCTCGAAAAGTCTTTCCTGCATATCACGCGGCAAGTCTGGCCAAAGCGTAAACGCAGCGCGGCCTAACAATAGCTCAAACTCCCTGGATAAATTATTCATATGCCACCTTTGGCTTGTCTGTATCGAACACAAGGGCACAACGATCCTCGTGCGCAGTCTCGGGGCCTTTTTACCTGACGATGCATTCTCTTTTTCGGAGGGCCATTTTCGCTCCCCGTGCGATAGCTTTGCTAGCTCAACAAAGTGCGGACCTTTGTAGCGGCGTCATAGATTTCGACCTGAAGCATCGGATAAGTCGACTTCAGTTTCCGACCCGACGCTTCAGCAGCGTCAACCGTATCAAACTCTGACTTGAAATGGCCGTCGACAATCACCACGAACCCTTCGGTAGGGGGCCTGTCGGCTCGCGGTGCTTTCTTCGGCTCTGACTCGTCAACCGGGCGAACTGGTTTTTTCATTGGAGGCACGCCCTCTATCGGCTTCTTTCTTACAACCGCCCCGATAATTGTTGCTTTGATCTAGATCACTCTCCCAGCAAAAGGCTAGCCACGCTCATGGCGCAGCTTTGCTCTACATCAACACAGGGTGCAATCTGACACGATAGGCTCAATGAGCATCTTACCGAACGGCGGTCCCGCAGGGCGCTGCTACGGTGTTATGCGCGGGATCCGGCCAGCTCGTTTTCGGGTCCGGTTTTTAAACTGCACGGCGCCTGCCGATCTCCTCTGGCAGGGCCGTGCATTTTCCCCTTCGCAGATGCACCCGCTAACCTGGCACGAAGCCAGGGCGGCTTCGCATCGGCCCCGGGGCTTAACTGTTGGAAGGGCCGCGGGCATTCCAGTTGCGCCACGGCGCATTGGCGAGCGTTTGAAAGTCGGTCGTGAGCGGGCGGCGGATTTGTCGCTCATAGGCCGCGATGATCTGTTCGGAATCCCTGATCTTCTGCTTCAGCCTGGCGAGGGTCTTTTGCGTCTGGCCGATCGTCTTTGAGCCGGCAATCTCGCCAACGGTAAACCTGGCGGTTTCGAGATTTTTCAAGGCCTCACGGTGTTTTTTGATCTGGGCGCGATGCCACGCGATCTGGCTATTACTGTCTGCAACCATCTGGGTCTCCCGAAGTCGGGGCCCAAGCATAAGCGATTCTCGCTCCACGCATAGGAGCCCGCCACTTGGACCGGGCCCTGGAGGCTGTTCCAATCGTTTTTGCCCGTGTAGGCTCCCGACCTCTCGCAAGGCCCGGGAAAGGTGAGCCAACAATCACCTGGGCGCGCGCACGCGAGCGAGCAGATAAGGGAGACGGCGGAACGACCATGACGGATATCCGATATTTAAGCCCGAATACGCTCGATGAAGCGATTAAGGCATTTGCCGCCGCCGGAAGTGCCGCGCGCATCCTGGCTGGTGGCACCGATCTTTTGGTGCAAATGCGCTCCGGCGCCGTGCGGCCGGGCCTGATCGTCGACATCAAAAAGATTGCCGAGATGACCGCAATCGAGGAAATCGCCGGTGGCGGCTTCCGCGTCGGCGCCGCCGTCTCGGGCATGGTGCTGGCCGAACATCCGCGCTTTGGCAGGGTCTGGCCCGGCGTGTTAGAGGCTGTCAACCTGATCGGCTCCAAGCAGGTGCAGGGGCGGGCGTCCGCGGGCGGCAATCTGTGCAACGGCTCGCCGGCCGGCGACAGCGTACCCGCTTTGGTCGCCGCCGGTGCCATCGTCACGCTGCAGGGGCCGAAGGGGCGTCGCGAGATGCCGGTAGAGAAAGTGCCGGCCGGTCCGGGCCGCACCAATCTTTTGCCCGGCGAGATCCTCGTCAGCTTCACGCTGCCGCCGCGGCCGCCGGGTTCCGGCGATGCCTATCTGCGCATGATCCCGCGCACCGAAATGGACATCGCCGTTGTCGGCGTCGGCGTCAGCCTCACGCTGAAAGATGGCGTCTGCACCGCCGCGCGCGTGGGCCTCGGCGCGGTGGCGCCGACCGTGCTGCTGGTCGAGCCGGCGGCGAAAGCGTTGATCGGCAGTAAACTCGACGATGCGGCGCTGAATGCCGCCGCTGCCGCCTGCTCCGCCGCCTGCCGTCCGATCGACGACAAGCGCGGCACCATTGCTTACCGCACCAAAGTTGCCGGCGTGTTGCTGAAGCGCACGGTTGCCATCGCTGCCAAGCGCGCCGGAGGGAATTGAGACCATGGCCAAGCTACATGTTTCCACCACCATCAACGGCGAGCCGGCGGAGTTTCTCTGCGAGCCAAACGACACCATGCTCGATGCGTTGCGCGGGCCGCTCGGCCTGACCGGCTCGAAGGAAGGCTGCGCGTCCGGCGATTGCGGCGCGTGCAGCATTACCCTCGACGATCGCCTCGTCTGTTCCTGCCTGATGCTCGCCGCCGAAGCCGAAGGCCACGAGATCCGCACCATCGAAGGCATGGCCCACGGCGACAAATTGCATCCGCTGCAGCAAAAATTTCTGGAATTGGCGGCGCTGCAGTGTGGCATCTGCACGTCGGGCATGCTGGTCGCCTCCGATGCCCTGCTGCGGAAGAATCCGCGGCCGAGCGAGGAAGAGGTCCGATTCTGGCTTGCCGGCAATCTCTGCCGGTGCACCGGTTACGACAAGATCGTGCGCGCGGTTCTGGAAACCGCCGCTGATATGCGGGAGGCAGCGCAATGAACGTCATCACCAACAACAAGTGGATCGGCCAGCGTACCATTCGCCCTGACGGCGCCGACAAGGTCACCGGACGCGCGGCCTTTGCCGCCGACACCACCATGCCCGGCATGATCTGGGGCAAGGTCAAGCGCAGCCCGCATCCGCACGCCCGCATCAAATCGATCGACACCTCGAAAGCGCTGGCGCTGCCGGGCGTGAAGGCGGTGATCACCGCGCGCGATATTGTGGATTTCCCGGTCGACAAGTCGGTGATGCTCGGCATCCAGGACATGCGCTGGATGTGCCGCAACGTGATGGCGCGCGAGAAGGCGCTGTTCCCCGGCCACCCGGTCGCGGCGGTTGCCGCCACCACGGAGGCGATCGCGGCGCAAGCCTGCGAGCTGATCGAGGTTACTTACGAGGTGCTGCCCTGGACGATCGAGATCGACGATGCGCTCAAGCCCGACGCGCCGATCCTGCACGACTTCATGAAGTTCGAGGGCAAGCCGTCCAACATCGGCGGCCGGCTCGAGGTCAAGAAGGGTGACATCGCGCAAGGCTTCAAGGAGGCCGAAATCGTCGTCGAGCGCACCTTCACCACCCGTCCGGTGCATCAGGGCTATATCGAGCCGCACGCCTGCCTCATCAGCGTCGCCCCCGACAACAAGACCACGATCTGGAGCTCGAGCCAGGGACAGTTCATGGTGCGCGCCATGACGGCGTATCTGACGGGTATTCCGCAGAGCGACATCCGCGCCATTCCGGCGGAAATCGGCGGCGGTTTTGGCGGCAAGACGATCGTCTATCTCGAGCCGCTTGCGACCTTGCTTGCGAAGAAGTCCGGCCGTCCGGTGAAGATGGTGATGACCCGCGAAGAGGTGATGCGGGCGACGGGACCGACCTCGGGCTCGAAGAGCACGGTCAAGATCGGCGCGAAGAAGGACGGCACGATCGTCGCCGCCCAGGGCACTTTCTATCTGCAGGCGGGCGCGCTGCCGGGCTCGCCGATCCGCGGCGCCGTCGGCTGCAGCTTTTCGCCCTACGATATCCCGAACGTTCTTTCGGTCGGCTTCGACGTGCTCTCCAACCGCTCGAAGGTCGCGGCCTATCGCGCGCCGGGCGCGCCGATCGGCGCCTACGCGGTGGAGTGCGTGATGGATGAGCTGGCTGAAGCGCTCAAGATGGATCCGCTGGAGCTGCGGCTGAAGAACGCCGCCAAACAAGGGACCAAGGCCGCGCATGGTCCGGTGTTTCCGCGCATCGGTTACGTCGAGACGCTGGAGGCTGCGAAGGCGCATCCGCACTACAAGGCGCCGCTCGGCAAGCTGCAGGGCCGGGGCGTGGCTTCCGGCTTTTGGTTCAACGCCGGCGGCGAATCCAGCGCGCAAGTCAACATCACCGAGGACGGCAACGTCGTCGTCACTACAGGTCATCCCGACATCGGCGGCTCGCGCGCCGCCATCGCCAACATCTGCGCCGAGCTGCTCGGCATCGACTACCGGCGCGTGTCGGTTTTGATCGGCGACACCGCAACCGTCGGCTTCTCGAACCTGACCGGCGGCAGCCGCGTGCTGTTTGCGTCCGCGATGGTGGTGACGCAATCGACCGACAAGATCATCGCCACCTTGCGCGAGCGCGCGGCGAAGATCTGGGAGATCGACCCCGAGGCGGTCAAATGGGAAAACGGCGCGGCGCACCCGGCCAGCCCCAACGCCGGCCAGTTCGAACCGCTGACATTGGCCGAGCTTGCGGCCAAGGCCCCGCAGATGGGTGGGCCGATCGGCGCCGGCGTGCAGCTCAACACCGAAGGCGCCGAAGGCGGCTTCGGCACGCATATCTGCGACGTCGAGGTGGATGTCGAGCTCGGGATCGTGCGCGTCATCCGCTACACGGCGGTGCAGGATGTCGGCCGCGCCATTCATCCGGGCTATGTCGAGGGCCAGATGCAGGGCGGCGTCGCGCAGGGCATCGGCTGGGCGCTGAACGAGGAATACATCTATAACAAGGACGGCAAGGTCGATAACCCCGGCTTCCTCGACTATCGCATGCCGGTTTGTTCGGACCTGCCGATGCTGGATACGGTGATGGTCGAAGTGCCGAACCCGAAGCATCCGCAAGGCGTCAAGGGTGTCGGCGAAGTGCCGCTGGTGCCTGTGATGGCTGCGGTCGCCAACGCCATCCACAACGCGCTCGGAAAACGCTTCTACAGCCTGCCGATGTCGCCGCCGCGGGTGTTGGAAGTGCTGGAGGCGAAGGGATGATGCTGGGTAGTTGTTTTCATCCGGGCGTCACATCCGGCTTGGGCGGGTGTGCAGTTCTCGGATGATGATCATGAAGAAATACGGCGAAGCTGTATCTCATGAGAGGGCTGTGGGGAACAGCGGTCTCAAAGAGTTTTCCCTGCACATCACGCGGTAGCTCTGGCCAAAGCCTGAACGCTGCGTGGCCCAGCAACTTTTCAAACTCCATAGACAAGTTATTCATATCCCACTGCCTATGCTGGGTCAGATTTTGCCTGCTGACGCATCTTTCGATGCCGAAGTGCCTGCTCCATGAAATTGGAACGTTACCAATTTCCCAAACGTTACCAATTTCCAAGTGTCAAATTTGACATCGCACGCCTTCAAAAATCGATACCGACATGCGACCGGCAACCTTTCACGCCACCAAAAGCGGCGGAAACATCTGCTCCCAATCTTTTTCGTTCATTTTAGGCTCGGCATCGACTGGGGTACACGCCTCGGTTTCGAACCGATCCCCGCATTTCGTGCAAGTCCAGAGATTAAGGACCAGCCGCTCGCTAACGAATTCGGACCAATCAGGAGCAACCAGCGACTCACCGCATTTGGCACACGTCGTCGTCATGGCAACCTCCTTTGCTTGTTCTTGTTCTCCCATTCAAGAGCTGGGAGTTTTTTTGGGATCGTTACAGTCGCGTCTCCAACGCGGCTACTTGCATTGATCCAGATCAAAAACAGGCTTCGTTTTTCACCATTACGAGCATTGCAGTGCGGTATCGTGCGCGCCGAGCCTGCCATACCGCACGGTCACACACGACAAGCCGGGCATATGCGCTGAGCGCAGTTTTGCGGATCACCCGATCAGCCATCGCCCACTGTGAATATCGAATTTCACCACACCTTCGTCTCGCATTTTCAATAACAGAGATTGGCAAACTTCCTCACTCGCGACATTGGCGCGTTTCATGATCTCATGCACCTTGAGCGCCTTCTCGCGGAGCGCACTCAGGATATTTTCTCGATCATTCAGCATGAATACTCCCTACCAACCAGGTAACCCTGATGTTCACTCTTCAACGCGCCGTTTAGTTCATCACGAGTTTGATCTCGCCGTCTTCAAAGGTTCCCGCCGCAAGAGCATCGCGCGCCATCTTTTCGATGATCGACCAATTTGTGAGAAGGTACTTCTGCGCCTGTAACTTCGTCGGGAGCCTGGTTTGCAGAATGAAGCGCTGCCGCGCGTTTCCGTTCGCAATCTGAAAAGATACCGTTTGGGGTCCCTCGTTGATCTCTTGTTCGGTGGGTTTGGGTGGTTTCCGCATACACTGTTCCTTTATGAAACCTTCGCGCTGGCCGCGAATGAAGTCGTATCTCGGGTGAAATTGGCCGCGGACAGGTGGGGTGGTTGCCTATGGCCCGGCAGACTTAATCGACACAGGCCGCCCCGGCCGCGACCTTTTTGGCCTTCGGCAGGCGCTTCGGCCCGTGGTCTGCGCTGGGTTGCGTGTTGCGGACGGCCTCGGCCAGCATCTGGCGCAGCTCAGCCTTCGTCTTCGGCGGTTCCCGCGTGAAGCTGGATTTTTGCCAGTTAGCCATAGACACTATGTGGGGATGCCCGAGGGAGAAGTAAATGCCACGGCTGACCACAAAATCAGGGGCATCAGCCATTGACGACGGGCTGCCTGCGGCTGATCCACGTCCGCTACGGCGCACTTGACGGACTAAAGTCAGACATCGCGGGAGGTCCGAAAAGTGCCAATACTGTTGCAAAACTCCCAAAATGTTGTGCGATCAATTTCCCGCAAAACGACCAAACAAGCCGCAATCGCCGACTGATGTCGCCTCTAGGCCGTTACCGAAGTCGCCTGTGAGTTCATCGCAGGATAATGTAGTCCCTCAAATGATTAGT
>JBGQCE010000053.1:0-10903 GCA_041495185.1 Bradyrhizobium sp. | reverse complement strand
CGTTTGCGCCTTCTGCCTTGTTGCGCGAGGCGCGACGACAGAAGAATCTTGAAGCCGTTGACGTGCCAGGCGTCTGCATCCTGGACCCGGACGGCGACCTTGTCCGAACGCTTCGCGCGGCAGGAAGAACAAAGCGGTTTGGGCATTCTTGCAGTCGAAATGGAAGCGGCCGCTCTTTACACTTTCGCGAGGGCAGCAGGAGCGCGGGTGCTTTGTCTTGCCCATGTAACAAACACCATGGGGCAATCGGGCGACGATTTTGAAAAGGGCGAAGCGGACGGCACCAACGACGCGCTTGCGGTACTGGATAAAATCGTCAGCGCCCTTTTTATTGAAGCAACTGATCTGCCTGCCGCAAGGTAGGGGTCTCGGTTCCCTCATTTGACATAAATCAAAAGGGGGAGCCGAACAGGGTCTATTTTGATAATTACGCCTCTCCAACAAGGAGCAATGCCATGATGTATGGTTGGTGGGACGGTTCTCCAGCACCCTGGTACGGCATGATTTTCGGACCGATCATGATGATCGTTTTCATCGTCCTAACGGTGTTGATCATCGCTTGGGCGCTGCGCGCATCCGGTCTTGGATGGCAATCCGACGCGCGAGGAAGAGACACTCCACTCGATACCCTCAAGCACCGCTTCGCACGCGGTGAAATTGATCGCGCAGAATATGAGGAACGCAGGAAGCTGTTATCCGAGTCGTGATGCGTGGTGGAGATGAAGAGCTTATTTATTGTCAATGATCCGCCCTACGGCACGGAGCGCGCGTACAATGCTCTGAGGCTTGCGCATGCTCTCTTAAAAAGAGAGCCATCGATGCAGGTGACCATCTTTTTGATGGCGGATGCTGTACTCGCAGGTAAGGCTCAACAGAAAACGCCCGACGGATATTACAATATCGAGCGGATGCTGAAGCGCATTCTCAGCAGCAACGGAGCGGTGCTCTTGTGCGGCACGTGCATGGACGCGCGCGGCATTGGCGACGCCGAGCTAATGGACGGTGCACGTCGTAGCACGATGGACGAGCTCGCCGGCGCAACAGTCGAAGCCGATAGGGTCCTGGTGTTCTGATCCCGAGCGAAGTCGGCCTCAACCGCTGGGCACCCACACCCATCGCATCACGAGGATCATCGACCGGCGGCGCGTCGAGGCCGACGACAACTGCGCGTCCGAAAGTTACGAGCCGATCTAGACCTTAGCTTTCTCGAAGATGGTTTCAGGCCGATCTACAAGGATCGGACCGGAACAAATTCAGTTCATCGGACGGGCGATCCGATAAGAGCGGCATGCGATCTCCTCAAGAGCGCGCTCAACCGCGCGATTGCGCCGTCATCAGGAGGCTCGAATCTCTACGAAGAAACCCTCAACGCTCATGCGAAGCATCTCGGATTGCTGGGAGAGCTCATTGGCGGAGGACAGCAGTTGCGTGGCGGTTTGACCGGTTTCGCTGGCAGCCTGACTAACGCCATTGATGTTGCTCGAAACCTCCTGAAGTCCAGTTAAGCGGATTTGCGCGTTCCGAAATCCGCGCGAGGTGCGTCGCCGATCCCGGCGTTCAGGCGGCGATCGCGAACTCCTTCATAACCGACACACACGACGCGACCGAACTTCTTACCGCATTGGGCCAGCGCTCGGCCGAGGAACGCATCGCCCAATTGCTTCTACATTTGATGCAACGCATCGCGGCCCGGAATGTGATCCGCGAGCAACGCTATCCTCTTCCGTTGCGCCAGCAGCACATTGCCGACGCGGTCGGACTGACTCCGGTGCATGTCAGCCGGGTACTCAGCCTGTTTCGCGAACGCGGCCTTCTGGAGCTGTCCGAGGGCGTCCTGCAGGTTTTCAACCTTCCGGAGCTGGAACGGATCGGTTCGCTGCGGTGATCGCGGCGCCGTCCGGTCCGCCGTCGTTGTGGGTTTGCCGATTCAGGCCGCAACGTTGCGCTGCTTCTCGAATTGCTCATAGGCGGAGATCGCATCGGCGGCGTACATCAGCGAAGGACCGCCTCCCATGTAGACGGCCATGCCGAGGGTCTCCTGCACTTCCTGACGCGTGGCGCCGAGTTTGGCCAAGGTCTGGGCGTGGAAGCCGATGCAACCATCGCAGCGGGCGGCGACCCCAAGCGCAAGCGCGATCAGTTCCTTGGTCTTCCTGTCCAGCGCGCCATCGCGCGTTGCGGCCTGCGCCAGCGCGGAGAATGCCTGCATGGTATCGGGAATGTCCTTGCGCAATTTCTTGAGATCGCCGGAAATGCGCTTTGTGATTTCAGCATAGTTCTTTTCCATGACAGGCTCCTCTACCTACTTGACGGTGTCTGCGGCGAAGGCTCACGCAGCGCGATGTAAATGGCGGGGATGACGAGCACCGTCAGCAGCGTCGACGACGCCAGCCCGAACAGCAGCGAAATCGCGAGACCCTGGAAGATCGGATCGAGCAGAATGGTCGCGGCGCCGATCATGGCCGCGAGCGCGGTGAGCAGGATCGGCTTGAAGCGCACGGCGCCGGCTTCCAGCACCACCTCGCACAACGCCTTGCCTTGTCCGCCGCTGTGACGGATGAAATCGACCAGCAATATAGAATTGCGCACGATGATGCCCGCCAGCGCAATGAAGCCAATCATCGAGGTCGCGGTGAAGGGCGCGCCCAACAGCCAGTGCCCGATCAGAATCCCGATCAGCGTCAGCGGAATGGGCGTCAGAATGACGAGCGGCAGCTTGAAGCTGCGGAACTGGGCCACCACCAGCACATAGATGCCGAGGATCGCGGCGCCGAACGCAGCCCCCATGTCGCGGAAGGTCACATAGGTGATCTCCCATTCGCCGTCCCAAAGCAGCGTCGGGCGGGACTCGTCGGCCGGCTGTCCATGCAGGCTGATGACGGGCTTGCCCAGCGCGCCCCAATCGTGGGCGTCGACGCGCTTGGCGACTTCGAGCATGCCATAGAGCGGCGCCTCGAAGCGGCCTGCTAGTTCCGCCATCACCATATCGGCAAACCGGCCGTCGCGCCGAAAGATAACCGGCGAGCCTTCCTCGACGGCCGCCTTGACGACCTGGCCGAGTTCAACAACCGTTTTGCTGCCGGGCAGCGTATTGGCGGGCACCGGCGTCGAAGCCAGCGCCTCGGTCCAGGCGAGATCGCGTTTCGGCAGCTTGACCGCGATTTCGATCGGATTGCGGTCTTCGCCGCGGTGGGAATAGCCGATCGACACGCCGCCGAACAACGTCTGGATGGTGTCGTAGACGTCGCGTTGCTCGACGCCGAAGAACTCAAGCCGGTCCTGGTCGATCGACAGCCGCAGCCGCGGCCGCTTCTCTCCGATCGAATCGTCGATATCGACGATGAACGGCACTTCGGCGAAAACCTTCTTGAGCTCACCGGTGACTGCCCGGCGCGTTGCCGCATCGGGCCCATAGATTTCAGCCAGCAGGGTCGCCAGCACTGGCGGCCCGGGTGGTACCTCGACGACCTTGATGCTGGTGCCGGCGGGAATGCCGACGGCCTTGAGGCGCTGCCGCAGATCCAGCGCGATGTCGTGGCTCGCCCGCTTGCGATCCCCGCGCGCGGCGAGATTGACCTGCAGTTCGCCCAGTTCGGGTCTTTCCCGGAGATAATAGTGACGCACAAGGCCGTTGAAATTGAACGGCGCCGGCGTGCCGGCGTAGGACTGCACCGAGGTGATCTCGGGCAATCCGCGGGCGATATCGGCGGCGGCGAACAGCACCCGTTCGGTGTCCTCGAGGCTCGCGCCTTCGGGCAGATCGACCACGACCGCGATCTCGGACTTGTTATCGAACGGCAGCAATTTGACGGTGACGGATTTCGTCGCGAACAGCGTCATCGACAACAGCGTCGCTGCGCCGACGCCGATCAGGAATATCCAGGATGAGCGTTTGCTGCGAACGATCGGCGTTGCGATGCGCCGGTAGATGCGCCCGAGCACGCCTTCCCCGTGCGCCGCGTGAGCGGGAACCGCGGCGCCCTCCTTCGGCGCCAGCCGCAGCATCAGCCAGGGCGCCACCACCATGGCGACAAAGAACGAAAACAGCATGGCCGCGGAAGCATTGGCCGGTATCGGCGCCATGTAGGGGCCCATCAGCCCCGATACGAACAGCATCGGCAGCAGCGCTGCAACCACCGTCAGCGTCGCAACGACGGTCGGATTGCCAACCTCGGCGACGGCCTCGATCGTGGCCTGCAAGCGGGGCCGTCCGTCTCTCATCGCCCAATGGCGGGCAATGTTCTCGACCACAACGATGGCATCGTCGACAAGGATGCCGATCGAAAAGATCAACGCAAACAGGCTGACGCGATTGATGGTGTAGCCCATCAGGTTCGCGGCAAACAGCGTCAGCAATATCGTGGTCGGGATCACCACGAGCGTGACCAGCGCCTCGCGCCAGCCGATCGCAATCGCGATCAGAACGACGATCGAGATGGTTGCAAGACCGAGATGAAACAAGAGTTCGTTGGCCTTCTCGTTGGCGGTCTCGCCATAGTTGCGGGTGACCGTGACGTCTACGCCATCGGGAATCAGCCGGGCCTTCAGCCCCGCGAGCCGCTGCGCGATGGCTTCCGAGACGACCACCGCGTTGGCGCCGGCGCGCTTGGCAAGCGCCAGGCTGACCGCGGGAACCCGCTCCCAATCACCCTTGCCGGCGCGCGCATCGTTCCAGACCCGGTGCTCGGTCGTGTTCGGTCCAATGACGACCGACGCGACGTCCTTGACATAGACCGGTCTTCCGTCACGCGTCGAAATCAGCAACAACCCGATATCCGGAATTCCCGACAAGGTCTGGCCGGCCGCGACACCGCGGACGATCCCGGCTTCGCGGACCTGTCCGGCAAGGAACGAACGATTGGCGTCCTTCACCTTGGCGACGAGCTGCTGCAGCGTGACACCAAACAACGACAGCTTCTCCGGGTCCGGCTCGACCCTGATCTGCTGCGCGGCGCCGCCTGAGATGTAGGTCAGCCCGATGCTGTCGACCTTCATCAATTCGGCGCGCAATTTGTCAGCGAGTTCGTAGAGATCCTTGTCCGACCAGCGATCGGCGACCGCAGGTTTCGGCGAAAGCGTGAGTACGGTGACGGCGACGTCGTTGATGCCGCGCCCGACAATCAGGGGCTCGGGAATGCCGACCGGGATGCGGTCCAGATTGGCGCGGATCTTCTCGTGAACGCGAAGGATCGCGTCGTCGGACCTGGTGCCGACCAGAAAGCGCGCGGTGACCATCACGCGATCGTCTTCGGTCTGGCTGTAGACGTGCTCCACCCCGTCGATGCCCTTGACGATGGCCTCCAGAGGCTTGGTGACGAGCTCGACCGCATCAGGCCCGCGCAGTCCGTCGGCATTGACGCGGATATCAACCATGGGAACGCTGATCTGAGGCTCTTCCTCACGCGGGATGACGACGACGGCGATGAGACCGACGACAAGCGAGGCGAGCAGAAACAGCGGCGTCAGTGGCGAACCAATGGTCGCCCGGGTGAGCCGCCCGGACAGACCGAGATTCATGGCTGCACCAGTTGATCGCCGGCGCGAATGCCGGAAAGAATTTCAAGGCCGTTGGGAAGATCGGGAGCAGGCAGGTCGCGGCCGCGCTGCACCGGCGTGCTGAAGGTCTGGTCCGCCTGACGGATCCGGACGTAGTCGATCCCGAAACGGGTCGTTACATAGTTCGACGGGATCACGAAGGCAGTCCGGGTACCGCCTGATATCCAAACCCTGAGCCGATCGCCGACGAAATACTCCCCTAACCCCTCAACCGTGGCATCCGCGATGACGCGGCCATCCTCGATTTGCGGATAGACCAGATCAATCACGCCCGATTTGGAGGCTTGTTCGCCGAACTCGGCGCCGTCGACGCGGATCTTGTCACCGGCCTTGAGAAGGCGGGCGTGGCGTTCCGGCACCCGCAGACGCAACTTGAAATTCTGCTGCGCGATCATTGCAACGGGGTCGCCGGGCAGCACAACGGAACCCACCGCCACCAGCTTTTTCAGCACGCGTCCGCCGGCGGGAGCAAGCACCTGCCCTTCATTGAGCTGCTGCTGAATCACCGCGCGTTCGGCGGTCCGCGCACGCAGCCCGTTTTCGGCAACGTTGAGCGCTGTCCGGGCTTCGTCGAGCTTGACGCGAGGAAGTGTCCCGCGCTCCACCAGTCCCTCGGTTCGGGTAAAATCGATTTGCGCCTGGTTGGACTGCGCCTGCAAGGCGTCGATCTGCGCATCCAGCGACTTCATCTGCAAAGCGAGCTTTTCGTCGCCGATGGCTGCGATCGCCTGACCGCTCGTCACCGGATCGCCTTCCCGGACATTGAGCTGGACAATGATGCCGCCAATGCGCCCGCGCGCCGGCACGACACTTATGCTCTCGACGGTGGCAAACACCGCCTTCTCGTCGGCGACCGACCGCGGGCCGACCGTGAACGTTTCCGCGCAGGCCAACGGCGTACTCACGATCAGTGCCGTCAAAGCCGCTATCGCTGTCAATCCACGCATCGGTATGCTCGCAATCATGAAGAATTTATATTGTCGGCGTTTCCGGCGCGGTCATTGACCTGCCTCAAGGTATTGCAGCTCAGGCCCGCATAGCTTTCTTCTGCGAAGTCTTGCTGTTCGGCGGTGTGCAATACACGCGATAAAGCGCGGTCAGAATTTCGCGCGCGGGATCGCTGGCGATTGAATAGTAGATCGTCTGTGCATCCCGCCGGGCGGAAACCAGGCCATCCTTGCGAAGGAGAGCGAGATGCTGGGACACCGTGGAATCGCGAAGGCCCAGGAACTCGGCAAGGCCTCCGACCGAGCGCTCGCCATCGATCAATTGACAGACGATGAGAAGCCGGTGGCGATTGGCCAGGGCTTTCAGGAGATCGCTCGCATTGTCGGCGGCGGCTTCCATCATGTTAATGTTCATTTTCATACTTGCGTATATACGATGTTACGCATATATAGTCAAGAGCAGCGGGAATTTGCCCTTCGATTGGCGCAGCCCATTGCTGGAATGAAAGAGGTCAAGACAGCGCCATGAATACGAGCCGAAAAATCGTCTGTGGACATTGCGGGAAGACCAACCGGCTGCCCGCCGAGCGGGCTCCGGACGCGGCGCACTGCGGATCGTGCCATCAGCCGATCTTCAGCGGCCATCCGATCGAGGTCGACGAAGAGGGCTTCGGCCGTCATGTGGCGAACAGCGATATCCCCGTCCTGATCGACGTCTGGGCGCCGTGGTGCGGTCCTTGCCGCTCGATGGCGCCGATGTTCGCACGCGCCGCCCGGGAGCTTGAACCCGGGGTTCGCTTGCTGAAACTCAACGCCGACACCGCTCCTGCCGTTTCTTCGCGCCTCGGCATCAGCGGCATCCCTACCCTTCTGTTGATGCGCGGCGGCCGCGAGGTTTCGCGGATTTCGGGCGCGATGGACACGCCAAAAATTGTCGCATGGACGATGGCCGGGCTTGCCCGGCCCCAATGATCTTCAACAACCCACGTAAAGGAGTACGTCATGAATGTAGATAAAGCAGTGCTGATGTTCGCAGGATTTGTTGTGCTGCTCGGCCTCGCGCTCGGCTACATGGTCAGTCCCTACTGGTACTTGCTGACCGCATTCGCAGGGCTGAACATGTTCCAGGCGTCGATCACGGGCCTTTGCCCCGCGGCGATGGTCTTCAAGAAGCTCGGCCTGCGGGACGGCTGCGCGTTTTCGTAATTCAGCTGCGATCCTCCCTCAAACTGACGGCGCGACGCTATTCATGCACCGGCCAAAGGAAGACCCATGACTTATCACTTCTCGAAAATCGTCAACCTGCCGTTTGATGCCGCGGTTACGGCTACAACCGACGCGTTAAAGAAGCACGGTTTTGGAGTCCTTACACAGATCGACGTCAAGGATACCTTGCACAAAAAGATCGGTGTCGATTTCCGGCCGTACCTCATTCTGGGAGCATGCAACCCAAAACTCGCATACGAGGCCCTCACGCTCGAGGACAAGATCGGGACAATGCTCCCCTGCAACGTGGTCGTGCAGCAGCGCGACGGAGGCGCGGTGGAAATTTCCGCAGTCGATCCCGTGGCGTCGATGAGCGCGATCGACAACCCGAAACTCGGCAAGGTCGCCGGTCAGGTGCGAGAGCTGCTCAAGCAAGTCATTTCGGATATTGCGTGAGCAGCTTCGCGCTTCCGCGAAAGCTACGAAATCCAATGGGCGCCAACGGCATCTGGAAGTCTCTGGCCGCCGGCCTGTGCGGCAGCGCCGCGCATTCCGGCCTGATGTTCCTGAAGTCCTGGATGGGCTGGCTTCCGGCCTTTCATCCCTACGAAGATTTGCAGCAGGCTTTGAGCGAACTGGCCGGCAGCTCCGTTCCTCCAGGGATCCCGTGGGCGTTGTCGTTTCTTAATGGCGCCGTCGTGCTCGGAATGCTGTTCGGCCGCACCTATCGCCTGCTGCCGGGAGGCAGCGGGGCCGCGAAAGGATTTGTCTTTGGCGTATTCGGCTGGCTTGTGATGGGCGTGCTGTTTTTTCCGATGCTGGGCCGAGGTCTGTTTGCCACTGGGGTCGGCCTTGGTCTGCTCCCCGCCCTCTTCTCGCTCCTGATGCTGCTCAGCTATGGCATCATCATGGGTGCGGTATATTCCGTGTTGAATCGGACTGGCGTGACAAGACCTTGAACGAGGCGTCAATGTCCGGCGCGTCGGGTTTTTGACAGAGGTCAATGCGGTTGATTTGCTTTCCGCTATTTGCAGCACCATGAAGAAAGCTTGCCTCGCTCTTTTGATGATATGCGCCTGGAGCAACGTCAGTTACGCCCTCGATCGCGAGCAGCAACGAGGAAGAGCCTTGCTCGAAACACTGTGCGGACGGTGTCACGCCGTTCGCGAGACGGGCAAAAGCGCGAATATTGACGCACCGCCATTTCGAACCTTTGGCGATGACAAGCTTTACGACAATGACTTCGGGCAACGATTGCAGGACGGTCTGACCACCATTCACCCGGACATGCCGACTTTCCGATTTAGCCGAGGTGATGCCGAGGCTGCGGTCAACTACCTCAAGTCCATTCAGGCGCACAAAAAATCACAATAACCATGGCTGCCACCATCGCGTCGGCGTCCAGTGGACCCGAGTAACGGCCTCCGAATGGTAAACGCCCGGTTAACATTACCGCTCAAATTGAATCCCGGCCCACACCGTATTTTCCAATCTTTCCGCTAGTTTCCTCCTGATAACGCGGTGGAAAGAGCGGCGCTACGGCACGCTCGCCGATTCCTGCGCGAACGGGGAAGCGGGGACGTGGTCCAGATTGCTAGTCCAGCGGCGGTCGGTCGCGCATCGGTGAAGGATGCCGCCGTCAAGCGCGCGCATATGGCAGTGGCTTCGCCGGCAGGCGACGCATTCGCGCCGCTCGCCGCTGTTGACGTGATTCAATGGCGCGCATTGACCGAGCGCGCGGTCGAACCGAACGCCTATTACCTGCCCGACTGGGAGCTGGCAGTGAACGCCTCTGCGCGCGGCCGCACCGGCGCGTCCGCGCTGATCGCACCAGGCGATGCGACGCAAGACGGCGCGGCGCGGCTGGTCGGCCTCGCGCCGGTCATTTCGATGTGGCGCGCCTGGAAGATTCCCTTGCCCGCTCTGGTAAGCGCCCATCCCTACGGCACGCTTTGCACGCCGCTGCTTGACCACCAAATGGCCATCGACGCCGCGGCGCGATTGATGCACGAGGCGCGGAAAGCCGGCGCACATGCGCTGATCCTGCGCGACGTATCGCTCGATGGCGCGGCGATGAAAGCCTTTGGCGACGTGTTGCAACAAGACGGCCTGCATCCGCGCGTATTGCAATCCCACCTCCGCGCCTGTCTTGACGCCACGCGGGATGCCGATGAATTGCTGCATGACGCGCTGGGCGCAAAAAAACTGAAAGAATTGCGCCGTCAACGACATCGGCTGGCCGAGCACGGCGCCATCAGTTTCGAAGTCGCGCGCACGCGTGAGGAAGTCGCAGCCGCGCTCGAAATATTCCTGGCGCTGGAAGCTTCTGGCTGGAAAGGAAAGCGCGGCACCGCGCTGATGCAGGACGACGGCGATGCCGGCTTTATCCGCAGCGCCGCCCCGGCGCTTGCCGAGAACGGCCAGTGCGAGATCGTGACCCTGCGCGCCGGCGATGCGCCGGTTGCGGCTGCGATCGTGCTTCGGCATCAGGATCGCGCGTTCTACTTCAAGCTCGGCGTCGACGAGCGCTTCGCCAGACTTTCACCGGGCGTGCAGCTGACGCTCGATCTGACGCGGCATCTCTGCGCCGATCCCGCCATTGCGACGGCTGACTCCACCGCAAGCGCGGATCACCCGATGATCAACCCGATCTGGCGCGGACGGTTCGCGATCGGCGACGTCTTGATTCCGCTGTGGCGGAACGATCCAGCGGTATCGCTGATCCATGCGACGATGACGCTGCGCCGGCTGGTCCACAAACTCGCGCACCGCACCGTTCATTTCATCCGCGACCGTCACTGAAATTCTAACCGTCATGGCCGGGCAAAAGCACGAAGCGCGTCTTCGCGCTAGATGACCCGCCCATCCACGTCGTTCTTGCCGCTATGCCGTTAAGACGTGGATACCCGGCATGAAGCCGGGCATGACGGGCATTGCTATACACGCCTGTCCATAATGACGGTGGCATTCGTGGCGGCGCCCCGCCCTACTCCGCCGCCTGCGCATTCACCTCCGCCGACACCTGACGGATGGCGCGGGCGAGCTGCTCCGCCGGCTGCGCGCCTGATACCGCGTACTTCTGCGCAAATACAAACGTCGGCACGCCGGAGATGCCCTTGTCGGAGGCGTCCTGCGCCTGCGCCGAAATCAGCGCCACATCCTCATCGGTCGCAAGACGCCTGCGCACGTCGTCG
>JBGQCE010000052.1:0-10910 GCA_041495185.1 Bradyrhizobium sp. | reverse complement strand
TCGATGACGTTTGCGGACATCGTCAAGAGCGGCAAGGCCACCAAGACCTTCACGCCCGACGAGCTCAAGGCGATCAAGCTCAAGACGCCCGATCAGTACACCTTGGTCGGCGTCTCGGTTCCGCAGCTCGATATTCCCTCCAAGACCAACGGCACCGCCAAATACGGCATCGACGTCATGCTGCCGGGCATGGTGTACGGCAAGGTGGTGACACCGCCCGTACGTTATGGCGCTACCGTCAAATCGGTCGACGAAAGCGATGCGAAGAAGGTGCCGGGCTTTATCAAGGCCGTCACGCTTGACGACAAGACCGGGACCACAACCGGTTGGGTGGTGGCGGTGGCCAATACCTATGCCAGCGCCCGCAAGGCCGCGGACGCCCTGAAAATCACCTATGACGGCGGGCCCAACGCCAAACTGTCGAGCGAATCGTTGCTTACCGAGGCCAAGCGTTTGCAGGGCCTCGACGATTCCGGGCTGTTCTTCGTCAAGGACGGCGACACGGCGGCGGCCTTCGGCAAGGCGGCGAAGTTGGTGGAGGCTGAATACACCACCAACATCAACATCCATGCGCCGATGGAGCCGATGAACGCCACGGCGCAGCTTCAGGGCGATATCTGGCACATCTATTCCGGCAACCAGTTCGCAACGCGCTCCGGCGCGATCGCGGCCGGCGCCGCCGGGGTCGATCCCAAATTCGTCGTGATGCACCAGATGTGGCTGGGCGGTGGCTTCGGCCGGCGGCTCGACGCCGACATGATGGTGCCGGCAGTGCAGGCGGCAAAGGCCGTCGGCAAACCGGTCAAGGTGATCTACTCGCGCGAGAATGACATGACCATGGACTTCTCGCGTCCGCTGACGTTCCAGAAGATCAAGGCGGGTCTGGACGGCGACGGCAAGCTGATCGCGATGAATCACGACGTGGTCAGCGCGTGGCCGACCAAGCGCTGGGGCATCCCGGATTTCCTGTCGCCCTCGGTCGACAAGAAAGGGGCGCTCGATGCGTTCACCGTGAACGGTGCGGATTTCTTCTATTCCGTGCCCAATCACAACGTCCGCGCCATCCTCAACGAGATGGCGCACAACGCCACCCCGTCGGGTCAGCTGCGGTCGGTTGCACCAGGCTGGACCTTCTGGGCGGTCGAAAGCATGGTCGACGAACTCGCCCATGCGGTCGGCAAGGATCCGGCGCAGTACCGGATCGACATGCTCGACGGCAAGGGCGCGAATGCCGGTGGTGCGCAACGCCTGCGCAACACCCTGCTTGCCGCGATGGGCATGGCCGGTTACGGCACCAAGCAACTTCCGAAGGGCGAAGGCATGGGCGTCGCCTGTGTGTCGTCTCAGGAAAGGGCGACCGCAAGCTGGACCGCGTGCGTGGCCCATGTCGCCGTCGCACCAAGCGGCGAGGTCAAGGTCAAGAAGCTGACCGTGGCCACCGACGTCGGCACGCAGGTGCATCCCGACAATATCCGGGCCCAGGTCGAGGGCGCGGCGTTGTGGGGGCTCTCGCTTGCGATGTACGAGAAGGCGACGCTGAAGAACGGCGGCATCGAGCAGACCAACTTCGACACCTACACACCCTTGCGGATGAGCCAGGTGCCGGAAGTCGCGGTCAGCGTCATTGCCAACGGCGAAAAAGCCACCGGCGTCGGCGAGCCGGCGGTGACGGTGATCGCGCCCGCGCTTGCGAATGCGATCTTCAATGCCTCGGGCGCCCGCGTCCGCTCGCTGCCGATCACGGCAGAGGCGGTGAAGGCTGCCATGAACAAGGCATAAGTCGACCGCAAGTCAGTCGATGACAACAATCCGCCGGAGGTTTCCTCCGGCGGATTTTTTTGGCCTTCGTCTCCGGCTGATTTCCAGGCCGCCACCATCTGAACAGCCCGCACCACAGCCTGGGGAACTCGTTTAATTTTTACCTAAAAAATATCTAGGTATTCACAATACGCCTTAATCCCCGGGGAATGCCTGTCGGGTAGTATTGGCTGAGGGACACTACCGCCAGTCAAGGAGGACCCATGACCGCTCCAGCCAAACAGTCGTCGACCAAACCCCGGTTGCTGCTGGCCTCCGACCGGAGCGATCAGAGCAGCGAACTGGCCGGCATTCTGCAATCGGTGGGCGAGGTCGATACCATCCCGACCTCGGATATTCCCGATGCTCCCGCCGGTCATTTCTCCGGCATCGTGGTCGATATCAATCTGCGGTCGCCCGAGAGCGTGCAGCAGGTTCGCAACAAGCTGAGTGCTGAAGCTTACCGCTCGGTGCCGCGGTTATTCGTTCTCGCCGACGCGCTTCACCATGGAACGATGCAGGCCTGGGCGCTGGGCGCCACCGATACGATATCGCGGCCGTTCGATGCACAAGGGATTCTGCAACGCATCCGCGCCGCCTTTCCCGACAGCGGCGGGTTCGACGCGACGGATCGAGGCAAGGTTTTGAACCGAGGCGTCGCGGCTGCGCACGCGGTGATGGTCAAGATATTCGAGAAGCTTCCGGCCGGCGTTCCGCTGGCATTCAGCGATGTCGTAGAGGCTGAAAACAAGATCCTCAAAGCCATCAAGCACTCCTCGTTGCGGGAATGGCTGACGGCGGTTGGCTGCCATCACGTGGAAAGCTATCGCCACTGCCTCTTCGTCACCGGCTTCGCGGTTGCGCTCGCGCAACATCTCGGTATGCGCGAGGACGACCAGCGCCGTCTGGTGCGTGCCGCGCTGCTGCACGATGTCGGCAAGGCGTTTGTTCCTGTGGAGATCCTGGACAAGCCGGGGAAGCTCTCCGATGAGGAAATGAGTGAAATTCGCAGGCATCCGCGCCTCGGCTATGACGCGCTCTCGGCCCAGGGCGGCTTCCCGCCGGAGGTGCTGGATGTGGTCCTGCACCATCATGAAGTACTTGACGGCAGCGGATACCCCGATGGCCTGCGCGGCGATCAGATCAGCGACATCGTGCGCCTGACGACGATTGTGGATATCCACGCGGCGCTGGTGGAGAACCGGGCCTACCGGCTGCCGTTTACGCACGCCAAGGCCTTTGAGATCATGGAACAGATGGGCGACAAGCTCGACCAGCATTTGCTGGCGGCTTTCCGCCCGGTGGCCCTCGGATTCTTTTGATCGCTCGGCCGGAGCCCCTTGCGGCGGATTGTGCGCTGCATTCCCGAAGATTCGACGCTGGTCTATTCCCAAAATCTTGCGGGTCACGGTCGCTCGAACGCCGTTACGTTAGCTGCTAAACGCAAGCCTCCCTCGGTTAGTTCGAAGATTCTGGCTCCAGAAATCGCCGGCAGGCTCGCGCCGCGAGCAAACCAAAGGGTACGATTTTGAGCTTGAGTAACGACGCCGACCTCCCGGCCGACATTGCCGCGACGCTTGTGAATCCCGCCGCCTACGCCGATCATCGCCTTCATGATGCCTATCGCTGGCTCCGGGCCAACAATCCGCTCGGCATTGCGCGGCCAGAGGGCTTCGATCCGTTCTGGGTCGTCACCAAACATGCCCATATCCAGGCGGTCAGCCGGCAGAACGATCTCTTTCACAATGCGGATCGGCCAACGACGCTGACGATGAAGGCGATCGAGGAACGGACGCGCAGGATCACCGGCACACCGAACCTGGTGCGCTCGCTGGTCCAGATGGATGCGCCCGACCATCCGAAATACCGGGCGCTGACGCAGTCATGGTTCATGCCGGTCAATCTCGGAAAATTCGAGCAGAGGATCCGCACCATCGCTCGCGGCGCCGTCGAGCGCATGATGGCGCATGGCGGACGCTGCGACTTTGTCGCCGACGTGGCGCTCGGATATCCCTTGCATGTCATCATGGAAATTCTCGGTGTACCGGAGAAGGACGAGCCGAGGATGCTCAAGCTCACCCAGGAGCTGTTCGGCGCGCAGGATCCGGACACCGCGCGGTTGAAGGAGGCGCTCAGCCCGGAACAGTTTGCCGCCATGATCCAGGCCGTCGTGAACGACTTCGGCGCTTATTTCGGAAAGATCAGTGCAGATCGGCGCGCCAATCCGCGCGACGACCTCGCCACTGTGATCGCCAATGCCAGGATCGACGGTGAATACATGCCCGAGCATGATGCGACGAGCTACTACATGATCGTCGCGACCGCCGGGCACGACACGACGTCATCGTCGACCGCAGGCGCGATCTGGGCGCTTGCTGAAGATCCGGAACAACTGGCAAAGGTCAAAGCCAACCCCGAGCTCATTCCCGGCCTTGTCGATGAGGCGATCCGCTGGATGACCCCGGTCAAGACCTTCATGCGATCTGCGACTGCCGATACCGAAATGGGCGGACGGAAGATCGCCAGGGGCGATTGGCTCATGCTGTGTTACGCGTCCGGCAATCGCGACGAGGAAGTCTTCGAGGAACCCTTCAGGTTCCGCTGCGACCGCAAGCCGAACAGGCACGTCTCTTTCGGCTATGGCGCGCACCTGTGCCTCGGGCAATATCTCGCCAAACTGGAAATGCGGATCCTGTTTGAGGAACTGCTGCCACGACTGAAATCGGTCTCGCTCGACGGCGAGGTGAAGATGTCGCAGGCCACCTTTGTGAACGGACCCAAGAAACTACCGATCCGCTTCGAGCTGAACTGATCCCCGGCCCGGCCTTTAGCGGACGATCACCCCAATAGCTTGCGCAATTCCGCTTTCGCCACCTTCTCCAGCGTCGAGCGCGGCATCTCGTCGACGAAGCGGATCTCGCGCGGCACCTTGAAGTCGGCAAGTGAATTACGGCAGGCGGCCATGACGTTGTCGTGCAGGTCCTTTGGCGCGCCTTCGACGCCGGCTTGCGGAATGATGAACACGACCGGCACCTCATCGAGCATCGGATGCTTTTTCGCAACCACCGCGGCCTCGCGGACGCCCGGCACCACAGCGATCACCTGCTCGATCTCGGAGGCCGCGACATTCTCGGCGCCGACCTTCAGCATATCCTTGGCGCGGTCGCCGAATTTGATGAAGCCGTTGTCCAATAGCGTGACACGGTCGCCGGTGATGAAATAGCCATGCTCGTCAAAACTCTCCCGCGTCGCCTTCTCGTTGTGCAGATACTCCTTGAACAGCGACAATCCGGGGACGCCCTTGATCACGAGATTACCGGTGCCGCCGACCGACGTCGGCGCGCCGCCGTCATCGGTGATGCGGATCACGTATTCCGCCGCGGCGCGGCCGATCGACATCGGCGTATTGGGCTGGTCGACCTCGCCGACGATGCCGTGGGTGATGGTTTCGGTCATGCCCCACCAGCCGATGATCTTGATGCCGAACACGGCAAAAGGTGGCGGCTCGCATACCGCCGTGCCCCAGAGCCGGAATCGATGCTGCTTCGGGATTTCGTGCTCCAAGAGCGCCTTCATGCAAAACGGAATCGTCGAGGTCCAGGTGCAGCCGTGCTCCAGCGCGACGCTCCAGAACCGGCTGGCGGAAAACCGCGGCTGAATCACGCAAGTTGCCCCGACCCAGAGGCTCGCCAGCATCGAATAGGCGAGCGCATTGGTGTGGAACAGCGGCAGATAGGTCTGGTGCACGTCGCCTTCATGCAAATCCTGATGCGACGCGTTGACCTTGGCGCCCCACAGCGCATTGGCGTGGGTCCACAGCACCGCCTTCGGGCGCGATGTGGTGCCGGAAGTATATTGCACGCTGCACGGCGCGAGAGGATCGGTGGCGCGGCGAGGCCGGTCGGCGCTGTCGGCGAATAGTGATTCGAAACTATCGGCGCGTTGCGGGGCGGTGTCTCGCGCGGGTGCGGCGCCCGCATCGTGCGAAATCACTGCCAGCCAGCGCAGGTTCCGGCAATGCGTCGAGATCATCTCGGCATAGGAAGGTTGCGTAATGGCAGCCACCGCGCCGCAATGGTTTGCAAAATATTCCATCTCCGGCGGCGCCGAGCGGGTGTTGGTGGTGACCGCGATGGCCCCGAGTTCGACGCAGGCGAACCAGGCCAGCATCGCCTCGATGCAATTATCCAGATGGATCAGCACATATTCGCCGGGCTTGACGCCGCGCGCTTTGAGCCCCGCAGCGAGCGCGCCGACGCGTTCGTGAAATTCGCCGTAAGTCCAGATCCGCGCCGGCGCGTCGAACGGCGCCCAGATCAGAAACGGATGGTCGCGGCGGGTTCGGGTGCGCATCTCCAACAGCCACGGCACGTCCATCCCCGCGAACGGTCCCACCACGCCCGGCGCATCTTGCGAATTCGACATTTATCCTCCCGTGCAGTCCTTGCCGGCTGCTTTTGTCATTTTCTTGCGAGCATTTCTGCCATTGGATGGAGCCGGGGGCAAATCGGCAATGGTTCTTTCGTCATGGCCGGGCTTGTCCCGGCCATCCACGTCTTTCATGCCGCAATACTGTTAAGACGTGGATGTCCGGGACAAGCCCGGGCATGACGAGCTCTCATGCTGCTGGCTTGGTGCGCCTTAAGCCGCGCCACCCTCATACGACGAAATCTCGATCAAACTGCCGTCGGGATCCCGGCAATAGACCGACCGCAGCGTGCCGCGGGCGCCCTGTTTGTTAACCGGGCCTTCCTCGATCGCCACGCCGCACGCCTTGAGATGCGCGACCACCTGTTCCGGCGTGTTTGAGGTGAGAAAGCAGAAATCGTCGCTGCCGGCGGTCTCATGGTCCGCGGTGAACCACTCGACCTTGTCGGCATCGCGTGGCCGCACATTGATCTTCTGGTTGCCGAAGATCAGCGAGGTCCGGGGCGTCTTGCCCTGGCCCGGGTCGAACACCCTGATCTCCATGCCGAGGACTTTCTGGTACCATTGCGCCGAGCGCGCCACGTCGGAGACATTGATCACGAGGTGATCGATCGCGCTTACTTTGACAGACATGGATTATCCTTTCGTCGCGGTCCGGTGCGCGCGGGCGCTACTAGTCGCCTCCCGCTTTGTTTGTTACAACGCGGGCCGTTGTCAATTCAACAGATGCGGACCGCGCGACACGACGCGGCCGCCGGGAGAAACTGCATGGCTTCACGTCGCACCGCGATTTGTCTGATCGCAATGGGCATTTCGGCAATCACTTCGATCGGCAGCGCCGCGGCGCTGGATTATCCGACGCGGGCGGTGCGCTGGGTCGTCGGCTATCCCCCGGGCGGAGCGACCGACATCATCGCCCGGCTGATCGGCCAGCGGCTGTCCGAGCGGCTCGGCCAGCAATTCGTGATCGAGAACAAGCCCGGCGCCGGCAACAACATCGGTACCGAGGCGGTGATCAATGCCGAACCGGATGGCTACACGCTGCTGCTGGTTAACCCGGCGAACTACATCAATGCCACGCTCTACACCAACCTGAAATTCAACGTCGTTCGCGACATCGCGCCGATCGCGGCGTTCAATCGCGTGCCGAACGTGATGACGGTCAACAACGACGTGCCTGCAAAGACGGTGACCGAGTTCATCGCCTATGTGAAGGCCAACCCGGGCAAGGT
This sequence comes from Bradyrhizobium sp., assembly GCA_041495185.1. GTDB lineage: Bacteria > Pseudomonadota > Alphaproteobacteria > Rhizobiales > Xanthobacteraceae > Bradyrhizobium. The sequence goes on along the minus strand of JBGQCE010000052.1, from coordinate 3,453 downwards.
GAACATGGCGTCGTCGGGTAACGGCACGTCCGTGCATCTGTCCGGTGAAATGTTCATGATGATGTCGGGCACCAAGATGCAGCACGTGCCCTATCGGGGCGCGGCACCCGCGATCACCGACATGCTCGGCGGCCAGGTCCAGCTGATCTTCGACAACATGCCCTCGATCCTCCAGCATATTCGCGCCGGTTCCTTGCGCGCGCTGGCGGTGACCTCGACGGCGCGGTCGGCGCTGTTGCCTGACGTGCCGACCCTTGCCGACACGATTCCCGGCTACGAGGCGAGCGCGCTGTTCGGCGTGGGTGCGCCGAAGAACACACCGAAGGAAATCATCGAGAAGCTGAACAAGGAGATCGACGCGGTGCTCGCGGAACCGGCGATCAAGGCGAAGCTGATCGATCTCGGCGGCGAGCCGCTGATCGGGCCGCCGGAGGCCTTCGGGAAGATGATCGTGGCCGAAACCGAAAAATGGGAGAAGGTGGTCAAGGCCGCCGGCGTGCACGTGGAGTAACCCGGCTGCGCGGGCGCGCGGCCCAGGAACGTCTCGCCTATTGTTGCCGCGCAGTCAGCCGTCGGAACCTTACCGAGACGGGTTCGTTTCTTGAGTACGAGGCGACGAAGGCTATCTGCCGAGGAGACAAGATGATGCGCAATGCGATGCTAGCGATATTGGCTTTATCGTCGGCCGGCGCCGCCACAATGGCCGGCCCCACGCCCGCCGCCGCGTACGATTACCCCTGGTGCGTTCAGGGCAGGGGCGTCGGCATCCCGGGCGACTGCTCCTACCAGACCTATGCCCAATGCATGGCGAGCGCGTCCGGGCGCGGCCTCTATTGCAACATCAATCCGCGCGTCGCGTTCGGGCGGCAACAGCGCGGGCGGTACTATCGGGACTATTAAACCTCGCGCGCGAACATCATCCGCTATTTGCCGGGACGACTCGTTGAGAGATTCGGATGTCATCCCGATTGCGTCCCGGCCCAGACCGGAGGACTTGACTCTCGCTTTGCAGCGCCTATACTAAACCATATGGTTAAGTATAGCGATCAGGCGCTGGATCGGACCTTCGCAGCGCTCGCGGACCCGACGCGGCGGGCGCTGCTGGCGCGGCTCGGCCGGTGTGACAGCATCTCGGTGAGCGAGCTGGCGCAGCCGTTTGCGATGTCGCTGCCCGCGATCATGAAACATCTCGGCGTGCTGTCGGACGCCGGCCTGATCGCGCGCGCCAAGACCGGCCGCATCGTGGCGTGCCGGTTGACCGCCCGGCCGATGGAGCAGGCGATGGGCTGGCTGAACCGCTACCAGCGCTTCTGGTCCGAAAATCTCGACCGCCTTGCCGCTTTTGTGGAGGAAGACAAATGGCCACCAAGTCAGGCGTTGCCGGCGACGCCGGTCTCGTTGCAAGACCAAGCCTCACCGTCAAACGTCGTCTCAATGCGCCGCCGGCGAAAGTCTACGCCGCGTGGACCGATCCGGAAAAAATAATCCGGTGGTTCGGGCGCCGGGACGCCAAACCTGGCTCGTTTCAGGCCGACATCGACGCACGGGTCGGCGGGCGTTTTCGCGTCAGCTTCTCAACCGACGACGAATATTACGAAGTCAGCGGCGTCTATCGGGAGGTGGTGCCGAACGCGCGGCTGGTGTTCAGCTGGGCGTGGCATTCGACGCCGGAACGCGAATCGCAGGTGACCGTGTCGCTCAAGCCTGACGGCGACGGAACGCTGCTGACAGTGCACCACGAGCAGTTGTTCGATCAGGCCGCGCGCGACGGCCATGAGCGCGGATGGATCGGTTCGCTCGACGAGCTCGAAAAATATCTCGCCTGAAACACTTCCAAATACAGGAGCCTCTGATGCAACCGCATAAAATCGTCTCGCGTGAAGAGTGGATCGAAGCGCGCAAAGCCCATCTGGCGCATGAGAAGGAGTATACCCGCGCGCGCGACCGGCTGAGCGAGGAGCGGCGCGCGCTGCCATGGGTCAAGGTCGACAAGCCCTATGTGTTCGACGGCCCCAGGGGCAAGGTTACATTGAGCGATCTGTTCGCCGGCCGCAGCCAGCTGGTGGTGCAGCATTTCATGTTCGCGCCCGACTGGAACGAAGGCTGCAAGAGCTGCTCGTTCTGGGCGGACGGCTTTGAGCGCATGATTCCGCATCTCGCCGCACGCGACACCACGCTGGTCGCGATCTCGCGCGCGCCGCTGCCAAAGCTCAACGCGTTCAAGGCGCGGATGGGCTGGACCTTTGACTGGCTGTCTTCGGCAGGCAACGAATTCAACCACGACTACGGGGTTTCGTTTACGCCGGACGAGATCAAGTCGGGCGCCAAGACCTATAATTTCGGCACGTCAGGCTTCGGCATCGAGGACGCGCCGGGCATCAGCGTATTTTTCCGCGATGAGGCCGGCAACATCTTCCACACCTATTCCTGCTTCGCGCGCGGTCTCGACATGATGAATGCCGCCTATCACTATCTCGATTTGACGCCGCTGGGCCGCCATGAAGAGGGCTTGCCGTACCCGATGGACTGGCTGCGGCTGCGCGACCAATATAAGCCGGTTTCAGGCCAAGCCGCATGCTGCCAGAGCTGATCCGGAATGAATCGCGGATGCGTGTCACCAACGATCAGGCGGCCTTGCCTACGGCATCGGCGTGGAGCAGTTCGGCGAATTGCGGATAGGCTTCGGCAAGTTCGTCGAGCACGCGGCCTCGGAGCAAGGCAAGCGTTTCCTGATCGGGCTTTGGCGTTGCGCTGACCTGAGGCGCGGAGGCAAAGGCGAACCCGGTCGCCGCGTTGACTTCCTCGACCGTATGGCCGGGATGCACGCTTTCGAGCCGGAAACGGCCTTTGTCTTTCTCGAACGAGAACAGTGCGGCGCCGGTCAGCAGCGCGTATGGCCCGCCAACCCGGTAGATGCCGGGTGGGCTCGTGCCCGGCGCGGAGATGAAGTCGACCTTCTCGACCAGCACACGCGGACTGTGTTCTTCGCGAAACAGGATCACGCGCGGCACGACGTAGTAGAGAAACGCCGACCCGAACGAACCGGGCCAGCGTACGTCTGAATTCGGATAGTCTCCGGAACCGACGAGATTGATATTGCCGGCGCCGTCGATCTGTCCTCCGCCGAGGAAGAAGGCATCGATACGCCCCTGGGCGGCGCAGTCGAACAGCTCGCTGGCGCCTTGCGTGAAGAAATTATGCTCCGCCGAGCCGAGAATGGATATCCGGACGCCTTCGCCGCCGCGCCGCTCCTCAAGGGCCCGCAACAACATCGCCCCGGCCGCCGGAATCGGCGATGACGCTCCGACGGCAACGTGGCGCACACCCTGGAGTAACCGCGCGATGGTGAAGATCAACGTCTCGCGCGCGGTCGCGTCCGTCACTGCGTCATGCTCTGGCCGAGGGAATGCATGTAGCTGTCAAAACCTTCCTGCGTGCGGGCCGCCGCCGCAT
>JBGQCE010000051.1:0-10961 GCA_041495185.1 Bradyrhizobium sp. | reverse complement strand
AGGCCATCCGACAAGGCGATCCAGCCGGCCATCGCGATGGCGCAGATGCCGAGCAGGATCAGGCTGTAGCCGCGCGCACGCGCTGATGTCAGCCATTGGCCGGATCGCAGCCCTTGCCAGATATGAGTCATTTCGCCGCAGAATTTTATGAATGTTGCGCGAATCTACCCGCGCCCTTTTAACGTTCCCTAAAGTTTGGGCGCTGCGGGCCAAGCTTCTTGCGATGCAACGTGACGCGCTTTAGGGTGGCTCGATCCCATCAAATAGAGTCGTGGATTAGCCAATACACGACGCTTGCAAGGAGATGACGATGCCCTTTCTGTCCGCTGCGCTCGACCGTGTGAAGCCGTCCGCGACCATCGCGGTGACGGATAAAGCACGCGAGCTGAAAGCGGCGGGCCGCAACGTCATCGGCCTTGGCGCCGGCGAGCCCGATTTCGACACGCCCGCCAACATCAAGCTGGCGGCGATCCACGCCATCGAGGCCGGCAAGACCAAGTACACCGCGGTGGACGGCATTCCCGAGCTGAAGCAGGCAATCGCCGCCAAGTTTCAGCGCGAGAACGGTCTGACCTACAAGCCGAACCAGATCATCGTCGGCACCGGCGGCAAGCAGGTGCTCTACAACGCGCTGATGGCCACCATCAACCCGGGCGACGAGGTCATCATTCCCGCGCCCTACTGGGTGAGCTATCCGGAAATGGTGGCGCTCGCCGGCGGCGAACCGGTGCCGGTGGTGTGCACGGCGGCGCAGGGCTTCAAGCTGCAGCCCGACGCGCTGGAGAAGGCGATCACGCCGAAGACCAAGTGGATCATTCTTTGTTCGCCGTCGAACCCGACCGGCGCCGCCTATTCGCGCGCCGAGCTGAAGGCGATCACCGACGTGCTGGTGAGGCATCCGCATGTCTGGGTGATGACCGACGATATGTACGAGCATCTGGTCTATGACGATTTCGTGTTTACGACGCCGGCGCAGATTGAACCGAAATTGTACGACCGCACGCTGACGGTGAACGGCGTGTCGAAGGCCTATTGCATGACCGGCTGGCGCATCGGTTATGCCGGCGGCCCCGCGGAGCTGATCAAGGCGATGGCGACGATCCAGTCGCAGTCGACCTCGAACCCGTGTTCGATTTCGCAATGGGCGTCGGTCGAGGCCCTCAACGGCCCGCAGGATTTCATCCAGGTCAACAACAAGGCGTTCAAGGAGCGCCGCGATCTCGTGGTGGCGATGCTCAATCAGGCCAAGGGCATCGATTGTCCGCGGCCGCAGGGCGCGTTCTATGTCTACCCGTCCTGCGCCGGCACCATCGGCAAGACGTCGCCGTCCGGCAAGGTGATTGCCAACGACGAGGACTTCGTCACCGAGCTGCTGGAAATCGAAGGCGTCGCGGTGGTGCAGGGTTCGGCGTTCGGGCTGGGCCCGGCGTTCCGTATTTCCTATGCGGCCAAGAACTCCGATCTCGAGGAAGCCTGCAAACGCATCCAGCGGTTTTGCGGCAATTTGAGATAGTCAAATCACGTCTCAAGTACTTGGCCGTCGAACCCTGATGTTTCGACGGCGGCTTTTCTGCAAGCGCCTTGTTTTGGACACGGCGCTTGCTTCCTGTCGCTTCCGCAATTTCAAATCGTGATGCGGAGACCACAACTCATGCGACTCTCGACACTCAGTATTGCCATCGCCGCGCTGGTTGCGCCGATCGCAAGCGCCAACGCGCTGCCACCGGTTCGCGCCGGCATCCTGCAATGCCAGGGCGGCCAGAATGTCGGCTTCGTCGTAGGCTCGGTGACCAGCTTTGAATGCGTGTTCCAGAGCGAAGGCCGTCGTCCCGAACCCTACATCGCAACCGTCCGTCGCTACGGCGTGGATCTCGGCTTCACCGAGCAGACCAGATTTTCCTGGGCGGTGAACGCGCCGACGGGGCGGGTCGGGCGCGGCGATCTCGCCGGCAATTACGGCGGCGTCGGCGCCAACGCGTCGGTCGGGGTCGGTTTCGGCGGCAACTTCCTGGTCGGCGGTCCGGCGAATTCCTACGCGCTGCAGCCGATCAGCGTGCAGGGCCAGACCGGGTTGAACGTCGCGGCCGGTATCGCCAACATCGAACTGGAGCCGATCCGGTTCGTGCATGGCGGTTATCGCCGGCTTCACCCCCACCATCGCCATCGCGGCTGACAAATCGCAATGTTGATGAAAGAGGTCCGCTTTCGCGGGCCTTTTTTATTGGGTGGGATCGGAGCACGGCAAATCTGGCATGGCCGCCGATGTTGTGTCATAGAGAAGCGAGCGCCGGGACTAAGGCGCTCTCCTGATTGCTCTGCTCGCATCACGCTCATCAGCCGGAGATTTCTTCATGCGCCGCTCATTCATCCTCGCCGGGGTCGCCGCAACCATGCTGGTTGCATCCTTCGCCGGCGCCCATGCGCAGCAGCCGATGCAGCGGGTGCAGGTCGGCATCCTCGAATGCCGCGGCGGTTCGAGTATCGGCTTTATCGTCGGCTCGGTGACCAATCTCGGTTGCGTGCTGCGCGCCGATGGCATGCCGGAGGACCGTTATGTCGCGACCATCCGCAAGGTTGGCGTCGATCTCGGCATCACCCAGGAATCGGCGCTCGCCTGGGGCGTCTTTGCGCCGGTCGCGCGGCTCGGGCCCGGCGATCTCTCGGGCGATTACGTCGGCGCGCAGGGCAGCGCGTCGATCGGCGTCGGGGTCGGCGGCAATGTTCTGGTGGGCGGCTCGGCGAACTCGATCGCGCTGCAGCCGCTCAGCGTGCAGGGCCAGGTCGGCCTCAGCGTCGCGGCCGGACTGGAAAGCCTGGAACTTCGGCCGGGACGCTAAATCGAGATCGGTGCATCTGACGGTGATATGCTGAACATAGTGGCTCTCTTTACAGAGTTAACGTGCCCTCGATAAGGATACAGGTCTGGCCGCCGACCCAGACGGTCCCGGTCTTGTCGTCGCGGCGGATGAACAGGCGCCCCTTGCGACCGATGCACGTGCCCTGCGCAACGGTTATGGGGTCGCGCCAGTGGCCGGCACCGTACATCCACTGGGCGATAGCCGCGTTTAGCGAGCCCGTGATCGGATCTTCGCTCATCCCGCTGGATGGGGCGAGATTGCGGGCCTCGAACTGGCACTCCGAGCCGGGTGGGTGGGCTCCGATCAGGCCGACGCCGAGAAACTCCGGATAGCGGATTTTGCAAGAGTCGGCTGCCAGGACGTCGGCGGCACTCGCCAGCTCCAGCACCTGCCAGACCGGGCCATTGGCGAGCCGTGCGGTTCGCAGGATGCGATCATTCGGGAGACAAAGTGCCGATATAATGGCTTCGAGCTTCTCGGGCGGCAGCGGCGCGATCGTCGTCTTCGGCGCCGCGAACGCCGGGACGGCGCCGCTGACATCGATGTCGACGATGCCGACGCCGCATTCCTGTTTGACCACGCCCTCCATCCGCGATTTGCCGCCGGCGCGAATCCATGACGCACAACTGCCGAGCGTCGGGTGCCCGGCGAACGGCATCTCGCGCCTGGGTGTGAAAATGCGAACCCTGTAGTCTGCCTCCTTTGTCGTCGGCGACACGAGAAACGTCGTCTCGGCGAGGTTCGTCCACGCAGCGAACGCCTGCATCTCCTTGTCCGAGAGACCTTCGCCATCAACCACGACAGCAAGGCCATTGCCTTTAGTAGGCACCGACGTGAACACGTCGCACTGTATGAAACGTCTCTGCCGCATAGGGCTCACTATTCTTTGGTTGTGTTGGATCGGCTTGCTCACGGACTGCGCTACAATGGCTCGACCTTCGTTGGGGTTGTGATCCGGCTCGTCTCGCGTGCTCGGATGATGCATCAGCGCAATTAGAGATCAATCTAAATATTGCTCTCGGAGCATTCGTGATGCACGACTATCATGCGGTGGCCGCCGACATCGCCTCCGGTGGCGCTGGGCGTGCGCCTGTCGCCGCGGTGCGCCTTCGCTTATGAGCGCGGAATCGCGGTCTGGACTGCAAGTCGCGGGGTTTCCCCCGACAACGGACATTGCCCCGATTCCTGGCGTAGCGCCAAATCGCAGGCCATCGCGTGTTCTCGGGTTCTAGCGCGCGGTGGGCTCCGGTGTCGTGGCGCCACGGCGACCGAATATTGCCCGCCTTCGTCGGCCATGGCGCGCCTGCGGGGCGAGGGGCCCTTGCTGCGAACGCCAATGAGCGGCAAAGTTTCGCGCTACGCAATACACCGCAGCGACGTTTTTCCGGCTTGCCAAATCGTTGGCGGAGGGGGAGCATCCACCTGCCGACCCAATCAAGGGCCGAGCTCCAGACGAGGAGGCGGCGATGGGACAAGACGTCAGAAGTCCCCGAGGTCCACGGTGCATTGCGCTGGTGGGCCCTTTCCAAAGCGGTAAAACCACACTTCTTGAAGCAATAATGGCGCGCACGGGCGCAATTCCCCGCGCCGGCAGCGTCGACGCCGGAACCTCGGTCGGCGACGCCAGCCCCGAGGCCCGCCATCACAAGATGGGTGTCGGCCTCACCGCCGCCACAACGACTTTCATGGGCGACAGTTACACCTTTATCGATTGCCCGGGCTCGGTGGAGTTCGCGCACGACATGCGCGCCGCGATCCCGGCGGTCGATGCCGCGGTGGTGGTATGCGAGGCCGACGAACGCAAGCTGCCGCAGCTTCAGATTATCCTGCGCGAACTCGAGGATTTGGGTATCCCGCGCTTTCTGTTTCTCAACAAGATCGACCGGGCCAGCAAGCGCATCCGCGAAACACTCGCGACCTTGCAGCCGGCGTCGCGGATTCCGCTGGTGCTGCGGCAGATTCCGATCTGGAACGGCGAGTTGATCGCGGGCTTCGTCGATCTGGCGCTGGAACGCGCCTTCGTCTACCGCGAGCACAAGGCTTCCGAGGTCGTGGCGCTGGAAGGCGGCGATCTCGACCGCGAGAAGGAAGCCCGGTTCTCGATGCTGGAAAAACTCGCCGATCACGACGACGCTTTGATGGAGCAGTTGCTTGAGGACATTCCGCCGCCGCGCGACGCGGTATTCGACGATCTCGCCCGCGAATTGCGCGAAGGGCTGATCTGTCCGGTGCTGCTCGGCTCCGCGACGCGCGAAAACGGCGTGCTGCGCCTGATGAAGGCATTGCGGCATGAATCGCCCGGTGTGGCCGAGACCGCCAAGCGTCTCGGCGCGCCCTCGCCTAAGGATGCACTGGCCTATGTGTTCAAGACCGTGCATCTGCAGCACGGCGGCAAGCTGTCGCTGACGCGCCTGCTTTCCGGTCATCTCGACGATGGCGCGACGCTGCAATCGTCATCGGGCGAGACCGGCCGGGTGTCCGGCATCCTGTCGGTGAGCTGTGCGCACGACACCAAGCGCGCCGCCGCCGAGGCCGGCGATACGGTCGCGCTCGGCAAGCTCGACAGCTTCAAGACCGGCGACACGCTGTCGAGCGGCAAGACCGCGCCGAAAGCCTTGGTGAAGGTCGAGCCGTCGCCCCCCGTGCTGGCGATCGCGCTGGCGGCAACCGACCGCAAGGACGACGTCAAGCTCGGCCAGGCCCTGCTGCGGCTGAACGAGGAAGATCCCTCGCTGACCATGATCCACAATCCCCGGACCCACGACATCGTGCTGTGGGGACAGGGCGAAATGCATCTGCGGGTCGCGCTGGAGCGCCTGAGCGATCGCTTCGGCGTCAACGTCAAGTCGCAGCCGCCGGCGATCGGATATCAGGAGACCATCCGCAAGTCGGTCAGCCAGCGCGGCCGGCACAAGAAGCAATCCGGCGGCCACGGCCAGTTCGGCGACGTGGTGCTGGAGATCAAGCCGCTGCCGCGCGGCGGCGGCTTCGAGTTCAATGAAAAGGTCGTCGGCGGCGCGGTTCCGCGAAACTATATCGGCGCGGTCGAAGAGGGCGTGGTCGACGGATTGCTGCGCGGGCCGCTCGGCTTTCCCGTCATCGATGTGCAGGTGACGCTGACCGACGGTTCGTATCACAGCGTGGATTCCTCGGACCTCGCATTCCGCACCGCGGCTCGGATCGGCGTCAGCGAAGCGCTGCCGCAGTGCCAGCCGGTGCTGCTGGAGCCGATCCATGTGGTGGAGATCGTCTGTCCCACCGAAGCCACGGCGAAGATCAACGCCATCCTGTCGGGAAGGCGCGGGCAGATTCTCGGCTTTGACACCCGCGAGGGCTGGCCGGGATGGGATCGCGTCCGCGCCATGATGCCGGAAGCCGAGATCGGCGAGCTGATCGTGGAGTTGCGGTCGGCAACCGCGGGCGCCGGCAGTTTTACGCGGCAGTTCGACCGCATGGCCGAGGTCACCGGCCGCGCGGCCGACCAGATTATCGCCGCGCATCGCGTCGCGGCGTAAGGGCGGCCAGCGATCATGACCCTTGGATCGAGGGTCGTGATCATTGGCAACAGCGGATCGGGCAAGAGCACGCTTGCGCAGGAACTGGCGCAACGTATCGGCGCGACGTCGATCGATCTCGATCGCATCCATTGGCACGATCAGGTTGGAGTGAAGCGGGAGGAGAGCCTCGCAACCGGCTTGGTTGTCGAAGTCGCCCGCAAGCCCTGGTGGGTGATCGAAGGCGTCTACGGATGGCTCGCGGTGGCCGCGTTGCCGTTCGCGTCCTCGCTGATCTGGCTCGATCTTCCCTGGACCGAATGCAGCGAAGGGCTTTCCAGGCGCGGCCCCTGGAAGGGAGCGACGGCCGACGAGCACGAGGCTTTTCTGCAATGGGCCGAAGCCTATTGGCAGCGCACAACGTCGACTTCGTTTGCCGGTCACCTGGCGCTGTTTGAAAAATTTGCCGGACCGAAACAGCGTCTCCAGTCACGATCGGAAATCGACAGGCTACTCGCAACTCCAATCGGCGCAGTGCCGCAACGTTCTTGACGGCGCCACGCTTCCCAAGTCAGCTTCTTTCGTGAACACGATAGCATTGACAGCGACCGTGGCTTGCCCGATTTGAGCAGCTACGACGCCTGTTCATGGCGCGTCGCAACAGGATTGGCAATGACAGCCGAGACCAAACCCCGTGCCGCATGCCTGATCGGATGGCCGGCGGCGCATTCGCGCTCGCCGCTGATCCATCATTACTGGCTGCGGAAGCTTGATATCGAGGGCGGCTACAATATCGAGGCGGTGCCGCCCGAAGGCTTTGCCGAATTCGTGCTGCATCTGTCGGCCCACGGCTTTGTCGGCGCCAATGTCACCATTCCGCACAAGGAGCGCGCGCTGGCGCTGACCAGGCCGGATGCGCGCGCCCGCGCGGTCGGCGCGGCCAATACGCTGTGGTACGAAGGTGGCGAACTGCGTTCGACCAACACCGACATCGAAGGTTTCATCAATAATCTCGACGCCTGCGCGCCAGGATGGGATAGCGCTACCGATGCGCTGGTGTTAGGGGCCGGCGGGTCGTCGCGCGCGGTGGTGTTCGGGTTGCTCGAGCGCGGCATCAAGCGCGTGCATCTGGCAAACCGGACCATCACGCGGGCCCGTGCGCTTGCGGATCAATTCGGCGCCAACGTTGATCCCGTCGCCTGGGAGACAATCGGCGACCTGCTGCCGCGCGCCGGACTGCTGGTCAACACGACGTCGCTCGGCATGCACGGCCAGCCCGCGCTCGAACTCGATGTCAGCCTGCTGCCGTCGCATGCCGTTGTCGCCGATCTCGTCTATGTGCCGCTGGAGACGCCGTTGCTTGCGGCGGCACGGGCGCGCGGACTGAAGACCGCGGACGGGCTGGGCATGCTGCTGCACCAGGCGGTGCGCGGGTTCGAATTGTGGTTCGGACGGCGCCCAGTGGTCACATCGGAGCTTCGCGCGCTGGTCGAGGCCGATCTCACAAGCGCATGATCACTTTTGCCGATCGCGCGCTGTTTGAGCCGGAATATCGTGCAAGCGCCGGGGTCCATTGCTAGATAATATCAGCCGGAGACCCCTTGATGCCCGTTCATCGTTCGACCCTGTTTCGTCCGCTTGCCATAGTTGCTGTTGTCGTCGCGTCCTCGCTCTACGCGATCGCCCAACAGCCGCCCACGCCGTCGCGGGTCCGCGGCACCATCGAAGGCGTTGACGGCGATGTGCTCTCCGTCAAGTCGCGTAGCGGCGAGGACGTCAAACTGCATATGACCGGCGATATGAGGGTGGTCGGGATCATCAAGATTTCGCTTGATGACATCAAGGTCGGTTCCTTCATTGGCACCACCACGGTGCCGGGACCGGACGGCAATCACAACGCGGTCGAAGTGCATGTGTTTCCGGAAAACATGCGCGGCACCGGGGAGGGGTCGCGGCCCTACGATCTGCGTCCCAACAGCACCATGACCAATGCGACGGTGGCGGAGACCGTGGCGGGCAATGACGGCCGCACCCTGATGGTGAAATACAAGGACGGCGAGAAGAAAGTCGTGGTTTCGCCGGATACGCCGGTTGTGACCTATGTCCCCGCCGACAGGTCCGACCTGAAGGCCGGCACCAGGGTGATCGCCTTCATGAAAAAGCTGCCGGACGGTTCATTCGAAACCAACCGCGTCAGCGTCGGCCGCGACGGACTGACGCCGCCGATGTAAAGCGGCCGCTGGTCTTTTCGGAAGCGTGGAATAGCCTGGAGGTTGCGGTGTTCTCCCTTTGCCAGAAACAACCTTGGGAGGAGAAAGCCATGCCGAGAATTTCTTCATTGCTGCCGCGCGCGCTCGTAGCTTCGCTGACGGTCATATCCGTGCTGGGATCGGTGGCGTGGGCCCAGCAGCCGCCGCCGGTTCGCATCCGCGGCACCATCGAGAGCGTGGATGGCGCCATGCTGATGATCAAATCGCGCGAGGGTGCCGACATGAAGGTCCGTATGACCGACAATGTGGCGGTGTTCGGCGTCGCCAAGACCGCGATGTCGGAAATCAAGCAGGGTTCCTATATCGGCGTCTCCGCGATGCCGGAGCCCGACGGCACCCAGAAGGCGCTCGCGGTTCATATCTTCCCCGAGAACCAGCGCGGCGCGGCCGAAGGCTTCCGGCCCTGGGATCTTCGCCCCAACTCAACCATGACCAACGCCACCGTCGCCGAGACGGTCGCGGGGACCGACGGTCAGAAAATCCTGGTCAAGTACAAGGACGGTGAAAAGAAAGTCGTGGTGCCGCCGGATACGCCGATCGTCACGTTCGTTGTGGGCGACAAGTCCGAACTGAAGCCGGGCGCCAAGATCATCATCTTCGCCGCGGTGAAGAAAGACGACGGCATGCTGGAAGCGGCGCGTGTCAATGTCGGCCGCGACGGGATCATGCCGCCGATGTGAGGCAGAGAGACTAGAGCACATTCCGCTTGGGTAGAATCATGAGGGCGTATCCCATGGCCTCGTGGTTCGAGACGCGCGGCGTTGCCGCGCTCCTCACCATGAGGGTCTAAGACCTCATCCTGAGGAGCGCGCACTTGCGCGCGTCTCGAAGGATGAAGCCACCGAACTGGAAAATGCTCTAGGCATCGAACACAACGGCTTTGATGGTCACGGGGATGCTCTTTGTTGCCGATCGTTGTGCCGAGAAATTCGCGAAGCGCGTCGATCGATTGATCCGTTGCTGGTTGGTTGAATTCGAGGTGATGCCCGAAGAACTGGATTGCTTCAGATACCCAACAGCTTGCGCGCGTTGGCTTTCAACACCTTCGGCCTGATCTCGTCGCGGATATCGAGCTTGGCGAAATCAGCCATCCAGCGGTCGGGCGTGATCACCGGCCAGTCCGAGCCGAACAGCATCTTGTCCTGCAAAATGCTGTTGATGTAGCGCACCAGGATCGGCGGAAAATATTTCGGCGACCAGCCGGAGAGGTCGATGTAGACGTTCGGCTTGTGGGTCGCGACCGACAGCGCTTCTTCCTGCCAGGGGAACGACGGGTGGGCGAGGATGATCTTCAAGTCGGGGAAATCCGCCGCCACGTCGTCCATATACATCGGATTGGAATATTTCAGCCGCATCCCCATGCCGCCCGGCATGCCGGAGCCGACGCCGGTCTGCCCGGTGTGAAACAGTGCGATCGCGCCGCCATCGTTGATCGCCTCATACAGCGGATAGGCCATGCGGTCGTTGGCGTAGAAGCCCTGCATGGTCGGATGGAATTTGAAGCCCCTGACGCCGTATTCCTCGATCAGCTTGCGCGCCTCGCGTACGCCGAGCTTGCCCTTGTGCGGATCGATGCTGACGAAGGGTATCAGCACATCGGAATTTTCAGCTGCAATTTCCAGCATCTCGTAATTGCTGTAGCGGCGGAATCCGGTTTCGCGCTCGGCGTCGACCGGGAAGATCACCGCGGCGATTTTCTTGGCCCGATAATAGGCTGCGGTTTCCGGTACCGTCGGCGGATGCTTGTTCGGCGACTTGAAATAATCGGCCATCTGCGCCTGGAAATCGTCGTAGCCGTCGTCGGCATGCATGCCGCAGGGCTCTTCGGCATGGGTATGGATGTCGATCGCCACGACGTCCTCGATATTGGGCAGCTTCAATTTAGACATCTTGGTTCCCCGGCAGGGCCGCTTGATTTTACAGTTTGGCGAATTGATTATACTATATAACAAATTCCGCAAGACGGCATAACAATAGAGGCGGCTAAGGGAGGATGAGATGGCGCAGGCCGAAGCCTTCGAAACCGATTTCTGGAAGCATGCCAATTTGCGCAAAGTCTGGGACGACATCGTTCCCGGCGAGCCGCGCAAGACCATTCCCTACACGCTGACGCGCGACGCCATCGAGCTCTATTGCGCTTCGGTCGGCGAAGACCATCCGATCTATTTCGACGAAGCCTACGCCAGGACCACGGCCTATCGCGGGCTGATCGCACCACCCTCGATCCACATACTCCTGATGTTTGCCTGCACGCCGGCGGACGACTGGATGCGCAGTCCCGGCACCGTCAATGCCGGACAATCCTGGAGCTACAACATTCCGGCGCGCCCCGGCGACGT
>JBGQCE010000050.1:0-10982 GCA_041495185.1 Bradyrhizobium sp. | reverse complement strand
TGCGGTTTCGATGGTGAGAATGACGTTCTTCTCGTGCAGCACCTTGTAGTGCTTGAGACTGTGCATCAGGGCGGTCGGGGCGCTGATGGGGTCGCTGGTCAGGAATACGGCGGTGCCGGAAACCCGCTGCGGCGGCCGCTTTTCCAGCATCGCCACCAGATCGGCCAGCGGGAATTCCAGCTTGCGCGATTTCTCGAACAACAGCCGGCTGCCGCGCCGCCAGGTGTACATCAGGATCATCACCACGGCGCCCAGCGCCAGCGGCACCCAACCGCCCTCGAATACTTTCAAAAGGTTCGCGGCAAGGAAGGTGAGGTCGAGAAACAGAAATGGAGCAATCAGCGCCGCGGCCGCGAAGGGCGACCATTTCCAGACGCGCCAGATGACGACGAAACCCATCATCGCCGTGACCACCATGGTCCCGGTTACGGAAATGCCGTAGGCCGACGCCAGCGCGCTTGACGAACGGAACATCAAGACCAGCAGCATCACGGCGATGAGCAGCAGCATATTGATGCGCGGGATATAGATCTGGCCGGCATGAGATTCCGAAGTATGGCGGATTTCAAATCTTGGCAGCAGGCCGAGCTGAATGGCCTGACGCGTCAGGGAATAGGCGCCGGTGATCACGGCCTGGCTCGCGATCACCGTCGCCACGGTGGCGAGAGCGACCATCGGAATCAATGCCCAGTCGGGAAACATCAGGAAGAACGGGTTCTCGACCGCCTTGGGATCGGCGATGACCTCCGCACCCTGCCCCAGATAATTGAGCGCCAGCGACGGCAGTACAATGAAAAGCCAGGCGGTCTGGATCGGCCGTTTGCCGAAATGCCCGAGGTCGGCATAGAGCGCCTCGGCGCCGGTGACGGCGAGAAACACCGCGCCGAGCGTGACGAAGCCGATGATCCCGTGATGGAGCATGAACGAGACGGCATAGAGGGGATTGAACGCAAGCAGGACTTCCGGATATCGCATGATCGGGGAAATCGCCGCGATCGCGATGACGGCGAACCAGATGCACATCACCGGCCCGAAGAAAGCCGCAACGCGCGCCGTGCCGCGCGACTGGGCGGCGAACAGTACCAGCAGAATGAGCACCGTTAGCGGCACGACGTAAGGCTCGAACGTCGCGGTGACGAGTTTGATGCCTTCGATCGCGGAGAGCACCGACAGCGCCGGCGTGATCACCGCGTCGCCATAGAATAGCGCGCCGCTGATAATTCCAAGCAGGACGATGGCGCCGGCGCCGTGGCTGACCGCGCGTTGCGCCAGCGCCATCAGGGCCAGCGTTCCACCCTCGCCATGGTTATCGGCGCGCAGCAGGATCAGCACATATTTAAGGGTCACCACGATGATCAGCGCCCACAGGATCAGCGACACGACGCCGAGCACCGCCTGCGGCGTGACGACAGCTGAGGGACCGCTGGCGGCGACGACGGCTTCGCGCAACGCGTAAAGCGGGCTGGTACCGATGTCGCCGTAGACGACACCGATGCTGCCGATCAGGAGCGCCTTGAAGCCGGCCGTGGAGTGGGCTTCGCCATGCCCATTGGCCGCCACCGTTTCCGGGGCGGGAACTACAACATCGCTGGTCATGGGAGCGGAGGCCTCAAATGCTTCACTGCACAGTAGCAAAGCGAGGGCGGCTTATAGTCCTGCGCTTGGAACATAGCCTAGCCTGATTTCGGGTCCACGCCATGCAAAAATGCATAAATCGCTAAATTGTCACCTGGGTTCCGACTTCGACCACGCGCCCGGTCGGAATCTGGAAGTAATCGGTGGCGTCGTTCGCCGATCGGCTCAGCGCGATGAACAAATGGTCCTGCCAGAGCGGCATTCCGGACTGCGCCGATGGCTTCAGCGCGCGCCGTGAGACAAAGAACGATGTCGCCATGATATCGAACTGCCAGCCGAGCTTCCGTGCGATCACCAGCGCCTTCGGAACGTTCGGGGATTCCATGAACCCGAAACGCAGCCGGACGGTGGCGAATTTGTCGCTGACGGTTTCCATCCGGACGCGATCGGCCGCGTCGACGCGCGGCGTCTGCGCGGTTTCGATGGTCAGGATCACATTGTGCTCGTGAAGCACCTTGTTGTGCTTGAGATTATGTAACAGCGCCGTCGGCACGAAACTCGGATCGCTGGTAAGGAAAACCGCGGTGCCCTTGACGATGTGAGGCGGACGTTTTTCGAGGCTCTTGATCAGATCCGTAAGCGGAACTTCGATGCGCCGGGTCTTTGCGATCAGGATCGCCGCACCGCGGCGCCAGGTCCAGATCATGATCGCCATGGCAAATCCGAACAGCAGCGGCACCCACGCGCCTTCGAGCAGTTTCAGGAGATTTGCGCTGAAGAAGGTCATGTCGACAACGACAAACGGCACAATCAGCGCGGCTGCGGTGGCCGCGCGCCAATTCCATAATTTCCAGATCACCACGAAACCCATGATGCCGTCGGCGACCATGGTTGTGGAGACGGCGATGCCATAGGCGGAGGCCAGTCCGCTCGATGTGCGGAACAAGAGCACCAGCAGCAATACGCCGATCAGCAACAGCCTGTTGACGCGCGGCAGGTAAATCTGCCCGGCATGCGTCTCCGAGGTGTAGCGGACCTCGAAGCGCGGCAGGAGACCGAGCTGCACCGCCTGCCGGGTCAGCGAATAGGCCCCGGTAATCACCGCCTGGCTCGCGATCACGGTTGCCGCGGTCGCCAGCACGATCAGCGGCAACAGCAGTATTTCCGGAACCATCCGATAGAAGGAATTTTCGATCGCGGCGGGATCGGAAAGCACCAGCGCGCCCTGACCGAAATAGTTGATCAGAAGCGAAGGCAACACGAAATAGAGCCATCCGGCCTGGATCGGCTTGCGTCCGAAGTG
Organism: Bradyrhizobium sp.; assembly: GCA_041495185.1. Classification (GTDB taxonomy): domain Bacteria; phylum Pseudomonadota; class Alphaproteobacteria; order Rhizobiales; family Xanthobacteraceae; genus Bradyrhizobium. Next base: position 8,104 of record JBGQCE010000050.1, on the reverse strand, counting down.
ACCCAGATCCGCATAGAGCGCCTCGCCGCCGGTCACCGCGAGAAACACCGCCCCCAGCGTCACCAGTCCGATCGTTCCGTGCGAGAGCAGGAAATGGATGGCGTACCATGGATTGATCGCCGCCAGCACCGACGGATCGTCGCTGATGTGAACGAGGCCCATCACCGCGATGGTCGAGAACCAGACGATCATGACCGGCCCAAAGGCCGTTGCGACACGAGCCGTACCGCTGCGCTGAACCGAGAACAGCACGACCAGGATGAATACCGTCAGCGGCACGACAAAGTGCTCGAGCGCAGGCGCCGCGAGCTTGAGACCTTCCACCGCGGACAGCACCGAAATCGCCGGCGTGATCATGGAATCGCCGATAAACATCGATGCGCCGAGCACGCCCAACGCCAGCAATGGCCAGCTTCTCCGGCCCAATGCGCGCTGGCCCAGCGCCATCAGCGAAAGCGTACCGCCCTCGCCGTTATTGTCGGCGCGCAGCAGCAGCAGAACGTATTTTGCGGTGACGACGATAAAAAGCGCCCACAGGATCAGGGACAGAACCCCAAGCACAATGGTCCGCGTTACCGGCTGGCCTTGCGCAGCGGCGGCGGCAGCCTCGCGAAACGCATACAACGGCGACGTTCCGATATCGCCAAAGACGACGCCAATGCTTCCCAGCGTCAGGGCCCAAAAGCCCGTCGTGACCGGCCCGTCATGGGCTTCGGTTGATGTGACGCTGACAGCCATGATGCTGGAAAAACGCTCTGTCGGTTGATTTGATCCGGGCCGGCTATCGACGCTTTCCTGGAAAGCTTGTCAACCGAACGACCATAGCACCCCAGGCGATGCGGGGCTTCCCCACCGGCGAATACATTCCGGCAGAAACGGTAATATGGTAAGGTAGCTACGGTTTCAGCCCGGGCGGCAGCGGCGGATCTTCACGCATCAGCGTGATGGTCACCCGACGGTTCGCCGACAGCGTGGGATCGTCGGGAAACAGCGGCTGGCTGTCGGCCTTTCCGGAGACCGCAAAGATGTGGGCCGGCGGCAGCCCTTCCCGCTCGAGAATTTGGCGCACCACGTTGGCCCGATCCGCCGACAGATCGAACGCGCCATAGTCGCTGCGCGCCGGCACGAAGCCTGCCGCGGTGTGACCGACGATGGAAATTCTCAGCGGCGTCGCCTTGAGCGGCCCTGCAAGTTTCTCGATCAGCCGGCGCGTGCGCTCGTAGGGCACCTTGGAGCCGTCGGCAAACATCGACCGGCCGTCCTGGTCGACGATTTCCAGATTGAGGCCCTGGCTGGTCTCCTCAAACATGATGTGTTTTGAGACCTCGGTCAGTTCCGGCATGTCCTGCAACGCCTGGCGCAATGACGCCGCGGCAAGTGCGAATTCGCGATCGATTTTCAGGCGGGCGCCGGCAGTCTGGCTCCGTTCCTGGTCGTCCGGGGTCGGCGTATTGGACGATTCCTCAGGAGGAATGTGCGCGACGTTCTTCAGCTTCGGTCGCGTCGGCAGGCCATCGGATTCGACCAATCCGGCATAGCGCACCTCGGTCGTCGCGCCGAACGCGTCGCGCATCGAGCCTGCGACGATCTTGAGCTTGTTGTTGTCCATGGTGGAAAATGCGACGAGCATCACAAAGAAGCTCATCATCAAGCCCATGAGGTCGGCGAAGGACACGTACCAGCCGTGCCCTCCTCCATGTGCAGCGCCACGTTTTTTCTTGGCCATCGCTTGCTTCCCGGACCGATGTGACCAGCCCGATCAGGCCGGTACCGGCTCGCCTTCTTCATCGCGGTGTTTTTCCGGCAAGTAGGCCAGCAACATTTCCCGGACCAGCGTCGGGCTCTTGGAATCCCGGATCATCAGGATGCCGTCGATGATCAGCGTGCGATTGGTCTCCTCGTCGAGCAGCTTGCCATGCAGCTTGTCGGCAATCGGCAGGCAGAACAGGTTCGCGATCACCGCGCCGTAAAGCGTCGCCAGCAAGGCGGTCGCCATGAACGGACCGAGCTTGGAAGGATCGGTCATGTTGGCGAACATCTGCACCATGCCGATCAACGTGCCGACCATGCCGAACGCCGGCGTGCAGTCGCCGATGGCGCGGTAGATTTTCCCGCCCTCGTCGAGATGCATCAGAAAGTTGTCGCGGTCCCGTTCGAGATTGTCGCGGATGAATTCGAGATCGTAGCCGTCGGCGACGTAACGAATTCCCTTGGCCAGGAATGGTTCGTCGGTCTCGACTTTTTCCAGGCCAACCGGTCCCTGCTTGCGCGCGATTTCGGCGATGCGGGCAAGTTCGTCGACCAGATCGCGCGCCGACAGCCGGCTCATCGTGAAGGCGAATTTCGCTCCAAGCGGAACGCCGTGCAGGATAGCGCTGAGCGGAAACCTGATCATGGTAGCGGCGATCGATCCGCCGACGACGATGATGACAGCATGCTCGCTGATGAACATATGAATATCGCCGCCCATGAGCATTATCGACGCAACGACGATAGTGCCGAACACGAGCCCAATGCCCGTCATGATATCCATGGGAGACTCCAACGCGTACGCGAACTACCGGCCGTTCTGGACGGTGGCGCGGCCCATCCTGAACCGCGTATTGGACCCTACGTCCTCCGCAATTAAAGACGCGTTACCGAATTTGGTAGGCATAACAATTGGTTAACAAAAAGCTAGATCGGGTCATCATGCTGTGTTCGTTGGAGTTCTGCCTGGCCACGTGAAAGGCCGGCGCCCGCCACGCCGGTCCACATCAGGCCACTCATGCGGCGCTTTCCGTCATCGCACCGCCCAGGAACAATTGCCCGATGCGCGGATCGTCAAGCACCCGTTCGGCCTTGTCGACGAGGCGCGTCTGGCCGAGTTCGAGCACGATGCCGAAGTCGGAAATCTCGAGCGCGGAGCGCGCATTCTGCTCGATCATCAGGATCGAGACGCCGCGGTCGCGCAATTCCCTCCGTCGCGGCCTTGCCCCAGCCACGTTGTTACGCTGCTTGAGAGGCGGAAGCTGCCTTCGCCATCACGCCGTCAAATGCATTTCCCATCTCGATAATTGACGGCGCATACCCCGTGAATAATTCGAACGCATCGGCAGCCTGATATATGGCAAGGTCGCGTCCGGTCATGATGCGCGCATTCCTCGCCTTTGCAGCAGTCAGGAGCGGTGTCCAGAGCGGCGTATAGACGGCGTCGGCAACCCAGAGCCCATCGTGCAAGAGTGCATCCGGGACCGGCGTGTCCCTATTCGGGAGCATTCCCACCGGAGTTCCGTTGACCAGGCCGACGACGCTCGAAGCGCGTCCTCGACGCGGTCCACGACGACGATTCCATTGTACGCGTGCAGAAGTGCGGCGAGATGATCGGCCTTGGCCCGGTCGGTGTCGAATATTCTGATCTCTGCGACGCCGAGGCCTGCCAGCGCACACGCAATGGCTTTGCCGACGCCGCCTGCGCCGATGACAGCGACAGTCCCGTGCCCGGAGTCTGTGACCAGATCGCGCACTGCCCGCGCGAACCCCGTGGTGTCGGTGTTGTGCCCGACCAGCCTGCCGTCGCGGACCACGATGGCGTTGATCGCGCCCACGGCGGCGGCGCCCGGCGACAGTTCGTCGAGCAGATCGACCACCGCTTCCTTGTAGGGAAAAGTAACATTCACGCCCGCAAAGCCGAGGCGCCTCACCCCGTCGAGCAGAGCGCGCAACTCCTCGCGGCCGGCACCGGCAACCTCGATAAGTTGATAGTGGCAGTGCATACCCAAGGCGTCGGCTGCTTGCTCGTGCATCGCAGGAGAGGCCGAACGAGCGATCGGGGCTCCGATCAATCCGGTGAGAAAGCGCAGGCTGGTTGAAGGTTGACGTTTGGGCACAGTCGGTATTGTCTCGCGGTGATAAATGGCATCGGCGCAAGTCTTCAGGCGGAGACCACTGGAGGCTGGTCCTCCATCTTGAAATAAACGCCGCTGCCAGGCAAGGCTTCGGCTCGTATGTTGCAACCTGCAATTCGTGCTATCCGCACCCCAAGGCAAGACCAACGCCGGCCAGAAGCATCGTACTGTCCCGCCAGTGAGCGGCCTCCGCGTCAGCCCGTCAGGCGGACAAACCCGTAAGTTCGAGGCTCAGCGCGCGCAATCGCTTGCGGGCAGCCTCGTCATAGGCCTGCGCATTGGCTTGCGCCTGCTGCATGCCGTTGAAGAACAGGCCGCTCTTGCCGGCGACGTCGTCGCCGACAGCCAGATGCAAAATCGCTTCACCGCCCTGCTCGACCGTAGAGATCGGCGTGATGCCGCCTTCGCGCACCATCGTGGTGTTCATGTAGGTCGCCGGGTGCAGCGAATTGACGGTCACGCCTGATCCCTTGAGTTCATTGGCGAGATCGATGGTGAACATGATCTGCGAAAGCTTGCTCTGTGCGTAGGCGCGCGAGCCGTTGTAGCCTTTGGTAATCATCACGTCGTCGAAATCGATCGGATGCTGACCAAGCGAGGCGACATTGACGATGCGCGAGGGCGCACTCGCCTTCAGCAAGGGAAGCAAGAGGCAGGCGAGCAGAAATCCGGAGAGGTAGTTGACCGCAAACCGCAGCTCGTGTCCGTCCGCGCTGGTCCGCCGTTCAGGCCCAAGGGTGCGCGATCCAATTCCGGCATTGCTGATGAAGACGTCGAGCCTGTTGTGTTCGGCAGTCACCGCTTCGGCGAGTTGCCGTGCACCTGTTAGCGACGACAAATCGGCGGGATAGAAGACGGCTTCGCCGCGCCCTTCCCGCTTGATCTCATCGGCAAGAGCTTTGGCCCGCTCCTTATCGCGGCCATGGATAAGGACTTTTGCGCCGGCGGATGCAAGTCTGGCGGCGACATAGCGGCCGACGCCGTCGGTCGAGCCCGTGATCAAAACTGTCTTGCCGTCCATCTTCATGTCGAGAGCGCTTCCGTCCCTGCCCTCACTGCGCCTGCGCCCCGATCCCGGCAGCCTTGATGATTGGCCACCATTTGTCGATCTCGACCTTCTGGAACGCGGCCAGCCCTTCCGGCGTCTGCTGCGCGCGCGGCGCGACATCGAGGCCCAGTTCGGTAAACCGCTTCTGGATCGCCGGATCGGCCAGCGCTTCAACAGTCGCGGCGTTCAGCCTGGCGATGACGTCCTTCGGCGTGCCCTTCGGTACGAAAAAGCCGAACCAGCCCGACATATAGAGTCCGGGCACACCGGTCTCATCCGCAGTCGGAATGTCCGGCATCGAGGCCGAGCGCTGCGGCGAGAGGTTCGCGAGCGCCTTGATCTTGCCGCCGCGGATTTGCGGCAGCGCCACCGCGCCCTGCACGACAAGCAGGTCCACCGTGCCGGAGACGAGATCGGTCATCGCAGGGCCCGCCCCGCGATAGGGAATGAACTGCACCTTCTGCTTGGTAAGGTTCTCGAACAGCACGCCGGTGACATTCGCCGCCGCGTTCTGGTTGACGAAATTGATCTTGCCGGGGTTCGCCGTCATCCAGGCAACGAGGTCTTTCAGATTATCGGCCGGAAGATCCTTCTTGGCGACCATCAATTGCGGATTGTTGGAAATCAGCGCGATCGGCTCGAAGTCTTTTTCGAGATCGTAGTCGATCTTGTAGATGATGCTGCCGACATGGGTGTCCCATTGGCCGATGTCGAAGGTGTATCCATCCGGCGCCGCACGGGCGACGCGCCCGACGCCGATGCTGCCACCGGCGCCGCCGACATTTTCGATCACGATCGGCTGTCCGAGCGGCGCGCGCATGCGCTCCGCCATGATACGGGCCGCGGCATCGGTCGATCCGCCCGGCGGGAATGGCACCACGAGCGTTATCGGTCGCGATGGATAGCTTTGCGCCTGCGCGCTGGCGATGCCGGCAACAATTGCCAGTCCCAGCGCGACCAATAGCCTGCTCATGACTTTCCCCCGGTGTCGAAGTGTTCGTATTCTCCGTCAGTGAATTTCGGCCGACCGGGCAAGCGCCTCTTTCAGCTTTTCAAGGGTGAATGACGGGCTGCGGGCGATTTCGAGAATCGGCGTCTCGCGGCGGCCGCAAAGTTCGGCCGCATCCGGCACTTTGGCGGCGACATCGTGCGGAATCACCACGGCGCCATGACAGTCGGCGTGAATGAGGTCGTCGGAGCGCACGCTCATGCCGGCGACCCGAACTTCGCCGCCAAAACTGTCGGCATGGACGTAGGCGTGGGACGGGCCGATCGAGCCTGCGAGCGCCTGAAAGCCCGGAGCCCATTGCGGGATGTCGCGGATCGATCCGTCGGTGACCACGCCGAGACAGCCGAGCGCCTTGTGCACCGAACTTTGAACTTCACCCCAGAACGCGCCGAAGCCGACATCGGCGCCGTCGATATCCTGGATCACGCTGATGCGCGGACCGTGGCCGGTGCCGACATATTCGTAATAGGCGATCCGGCGCTTCTGCTGTTCGGCAGCGGGCAGGCCTGAAGCCGCGGCGGCACGGATCGTCACCGTGCGCGCATATCCGACGATCGGCGGCAAATCGGGGAACGGGCACACCAGCGGCTTCGTCGTGTAGCCGACCAGACGACGCGACGGCGCGACGACTTCCAGCGCGTTGCAGATCGTCGGCGTATCGTAGCGCGCCAGCGCTTCAAGAAGGGAAGCAGGCAGCGGCGCTTTTGCGGAATTCGTCACGGCGTTTTCTCCAGAATTTTGGGGCCGGCCATGTCTTTGAAGGCCGTATCCGTCAGCCATATAGCCGACCAGAGCGCTATCAGCAAAAGTGGAATCCGGTTTTGCCGGACAAACGTCTTCGTTTGTCCAGAGATCGCGCTCTAAATTGTTGAATAGGCGCATGATCTCGTCGCCAAACCGCTCACACTTTGGCGGATCATGCGCTGGGAGCAAACCCAACTCGGCGATCGCTCATGGCAGATATCTAAAGCGTTTTTGAGCGAAAGCCTGCCCCGCACTTGATGCGGGGTGGGTACCGGTTCGCGTGAAGAAAACGCGTCAAACAAGGAGAGATGAAGCTGCCGCCGATCAGGCCGCTCAGTTCAGCCGGACCGGCCGATTGTCCTGTTCGCCTTCGCTGACGGGCGAAGCGAACGGCTGCGCCGGACTCGGCGGGGCGACATCGGCCGGCGGCGTTACCGCCGATGCAGCGGCCTTGCGCTCCTGGTCGCGGTAGGACTTCCATCCGGCCGGCAGGCTCAGGAGGTAAAGCACCGAACCCGCCGACAGAATGTGCCAGGGGTAGCTGATCAGGAGCGCGATGAAGAAAATCACCGAGACGAAGACCGGCAGCACCATTTCCGGCGGCACGCGCATGCGCACGGTCTTGCCCGAAAACACCGGCAGGCGCGAAACCATCAGGAACGCAATCAAAAGCGTAAAGAGCGCGGTCAGTGTCGCCGGGGGTTTCGGCAGGCCGAGGAATGCGAGGTAGATCGGAAGCAGCACGGTGATCGCGCCGGCCGGCGCCGGAACGCCGGTGAAGAAATTCGCCGCAAAGGCGGGCTTGTTCGGATCGTCCATGGTCGCGTTGAAACGGGCAAGCCGCAGGCCGCCGCTGATTGCGAACACCATCGCGGCGATCCAGCCGCCATTATGCAGGTCGTGCAGCTGCCAGAAGTACAGGATGAGACCCGGCGCGACGCCGAAATTGACGAAATCCGCGAGGCTGTCGAGTTCAGCCCCGAATTTCGACTGGCCCTTGATCATTCGCGCGACACGGCCGTCGATACCATCGAGCACGGCCGCGAACACGATCGCCGCCACAGCCAGTTCCATCCGCCCTTCCGTGGACAGGCGGATTGCCGTCAGCCCTGCGCAGATCGCGAGCAAGGTGATGAAGTTGGGCACCAGCATCCGCACCGGTATCGGGCGAAACCGGCGGCGGCGGCGCATATCCGGATCTTTGGGATCATCGGGCATCTGCATGGCTTACATATAGCAAGCCCGAGGCTACTTCGCCATTGCGGCGGTCAGCCGGCCGGATGAGCGCTGAAATGGTTAATCGGCGCGATAGGTCCGGCCGCCGTCACTGATCCTGAAATCGGCCAGTATGGTCTCGCCTGCGACCGCCGTCTGGCCTTCGGAAACCAGCGATTTGGTGCCTTCGGGCAGGTAGAC
>JBGQCE010000049.1:0-11011 GCA_041495185.1 Bradyrhizobium sp. | reverse complement strand
GCGGCAGGAACGTGGTTTGACCGTGGATTTCCCAGCGGTCGGATTCCGGATCGGTCAGCGACGTCTTCGGAGTGAAATTGCCCTGATACGGCCAGTCGATCTTGCGGTTGAGGCCGACGCGCAGCGACTGGAAATCGAGCGTCGATGCGTAACGCGTGGCGGACGCAAACCCGATGTCGGTTTTTCCGAACTGGTTATAGAGATATTCCAGCCTCACACTCCAGTGCGGGGCGAAGGCATATTCCACGCCGCCGCCTGCGGCCCAGCCGAGCCGGGTATTCAGTTTCTTTTCGGCGTTGCCGATCGCGGGTGTGCTGAGGAAGCGCTCGCCCGCCCATGCAAGCCCGCCGGTGGCATAGGCCAGCCACGGACCGGCGGCATAACCAATGCGGCCGCGTGCGGTCCCCACATAGTCCCACTGCTCGGTGACAGCCGACCGCGCCGTCGCCAATGAGGAGACGACCGAATTCGAGGGGAGATAATTCGAAAACGAAATATCGGCTTCGACGCCGAGCAGCATCCCGGATCGCAGCTGGTAATTATAACCGGCCTGCACGCCGCCGATCATGCCGTCGAAGATGTTGCCGGTTGCGGCGGCCGCCGGATCGGTGAGCACGGCGCTTGAGGAGCCGCGGCCGAAGCCGGCATGCGCGCCGATGTAGAGCCCGGTCCAGTCGAAGATTGACTGAATGTGGGAAGCCTTGACGGGCATGTCGGCGGCCATTGCGCGGCCCTCGAGCGCGAGCAGGCTCAAGCCAACGCCCGCGAATACGCATCTCCGGGATCGGCTGTGGCGATTCATCGGATGGATATTCCCAGCGCTAGCATTCCGGCGGTCTCTTCCCTCATCACTGCAATCATGCCGGCGCGCTGCCACCCAAAAAATGAAGCTGTCGGCCCCGTCCTTCGGATTAGCCGCTTTCTGCTGTCAGAAAGACTGATCAAACGGACAAGCGATTCATTCCCACCATTTTTGCCCATTGTTGTTATTTTAGCATTATTGCAACTCATTCGCAGTTGCAAGAAAGAACACAGGAAATGCTGTTTAATGGCATTGTTGAGTGACGTGCGCGCAACACAATTCACCAATTCAATCGCGCGGCATTAAAGGGATGCCCCACCGGGGGGACGACCGGACGGGTCGGGTCGGGTGCGATACGGGTGGATGAGGCGCCCGTCACTCTGGAACCCCTGATGCGCGGGGCGTCGTTTCGATTCGGCGGGACTCGCCTGAACACATCGGATTGGTGCACGACGAATACGGTACTTTCCAGGGCGTGGTGGCCAGTAACGAGTTCGGGTCAGGACACGCTGATGCTCGCGCGAACGTTGTCGTTATTGCTGCACAAGCCGCGCGGTGGATCGCGACATTGGATTGATAGGTCCCGAGGCGGTAGCCCGCTCGCTGGCACCCGAACTTCCCCCGGGCACCGGAAATGCGTATCCCACGATCGTCTTGATGACGAAACGATCGGACGCCGGCGTCAACCCATAGCCCAGACCGAAGTTCACACTGAAAACGCCGAGCTTGAAGTCGGTCACGGCGAACAGCGTGTGCTGCTGATCGGACAATTTCCCAAAGTGCCCGATTTCCCCGAAGTCGGCATAATATTCGAGGCCGACGAACAGATCCGGGTCAAGTTTGCGCGCAAAACGTGCCGCCGGCGCGAAGTCGGCCTCGCCATATTTCCCGAATCCAATGTCGACGATCGGGTTGAAGATGAATTCGTAGTCCGTATTGCGGACGCCGATGATCGGCCGTATTTCGAGCCCGAACCGGGTCTGCGAAAACTTCGGGGTTGAATTGCTCAGCTCAAAATTAATGCCGTAGAAAAAGCTTTGTTGCTCGGCATGCGGCGAGACAAACAGGGTTCGGAGCTTGAAGGAGTCCGACAGAAATTGCCGGTTCTGAACTGCGAATGGCAGGTAAAGCCCGACCTCCCACCAGTCGGTGACGCCGTAGGCGAATTCCGGAGTGCCATTGAGGCTGCCATTGGAAACGAGGCCACCGGGAAACGGCGGATCTTTGAGGCCCTGGGCGATATAATTGAGGTGCTGCTGAATCGTGAACTGGCCCGGAGCCGCAATGCTGGCGTTATAAACCTGGATTTCATCGACGGCTCTTGCGGGCGGCGAAAAAACCAAAACGGAAATCGCAGTAGTAAGCCAACATACCCGGCCGCCGGACAAGCGCCTACCGACAAATCCGCCCGTGGTCGCGCCGACATCGGCGTAAAAATTCTTCACAACAGGCCCGCACTCCCAGGATCGGCGGTAGCGCTTCACCCGGCTCTTGCGGTCAAGAGCCAGATCAAACGGAGGCGCAATTCATTCCCAAGCGTTATTGCAAGCCGTTCGCGGTTGGAAGAAAGAACGCCGATGTTTCAGTTAAATCGCATCGTGTTGTGACGGACGTGCAACACAGCCCAGTCACGGGGTCAATTCGCAACCGGGCGGGCGGGTTAGCCAGTTGCCGGGTGAGAATGCTGGACCTCCACCGTGACATGGGACAGATCGGCGAATTTGGCCAGTCGCTGCCGGTAGTGCGCGGCCTCGCGCGCGCCTGAAGTTGCGACCGAGACGATGGCGCCGAGATGCCCTGGCCCAAGCCGCCAAAGGTGCAGGTCGGTGACTTGATCGCCCTCGCTTTCGATCACGTTGCGAACTTTCTCCGCCATGCGCGGATCGGGCGTGCGATCGAGCAGGATGCTGCCGGTATCGCGCAGCAGCCCAACCGACCAGTTGGCGATGACGACCGCGCCGATCAGGCCGGCCAGCGGGTCCATCCAGAGCCAGCCGAATGCGCGCGCCAGCAATAGCCCCGCAATGACCAGAACGGATACGGCGGCATCGGCCATCACATGAACCACAGCGGCCCGCATATTGTTGTCGCGATGATGCGCGCCATGCGCGGCCGCGGGATCGCCGAGCTCGATGCGATGAGGTTCTTCGCCATGATGATGGTCATGATCATGGTCGTGACCATGAGAGTGGCCGTGGCTATGACCGTGATGCCCGCCGGACAACAACCACGCGCTTGCGACATTGACCGCCAGGCCAAGGACCGCAATCGGGATCGCCTCGTTGAAGCTGATCGGTACCGGCTCAAGCAGGCGCGATATGGCTTCATAGCCGATCAGTAGCGAGATCATCGCGAGAACGATGGCGCTGGAGTACCCCGCCAGATCGCCGAACTTGCCGGTGCCGAACGTGAAACTGCGATCATCGGCATATTTGCGGGCATAGGTATAAGCCAGCGCGGCCAGCAGCAGCGCGCCGGCATGCGTCGACATGTGCAGTCCGTCGGCAATCAGCGCCAACGAGCCGAACAGCGCCCCACCGATAATTTCGGCGACCATCATGATGCTGCAAAGGATGATCACCGCCCAGGTCCGGCACTCGGCCTTGTCGTGATCCTTGCCAAGAAAAATGTGATCGTGCGGGGGAAGCTGAAATACTGAACCTGCTTCGACCATGACGCTCCTCCTCACTTCAGATAGGTGTGGACCACTTCGATGAGCTGATCCGCGGCATCGGCATTGAGCGCGCCCGGATTCTTCTCGGGGTCGACGAGATGCGTTCGGATATGGTCCTCGACCACCTCGGCCATCAGGCCGGCGACGCCGCCGCGAATACCCGCAATCATGTGCATGATGCGCTCGCATTCGGCCTCTTCGGTCAACGCGCGCTCGATCGCTTCGACCTGGCCGCGAATACGGCTGACGCGAGCGAGCAGCTTTTTCTTTTCCCTGATCGTGTGTGCCATGACCCTAAAATAGGGTACCCACCTATGCTATGTCAATCGGCTGGAACCACGTTGCCGCGATCGATGAAATCATCCGGAAAAAAGGTGACCCGCCCGGGGGGACAACCGGGCGGGTCGGGTGCGACACGGGGTGGATGAGGCGCCCGTGCCGGACGCAGAATCCACGATCAGAGCGTTTTCGAGCGAAAGCCTGCCCCGGACCTGATCCGGGGTAGGTACCGGTTCGCGCTGGGAAAACGCGTCAAACAGAAATCCATTCAGTCGATCATCAGTAGTAGTTGCAGCTACGCACGCGGCCGATGACGTTGCCGTAGGCATCGACCTGGGCAACCCAGCCGCAGCGGCGATAGCCGTCGTAGTAGTAGCCGTCGTTGCTGGCGGCGATCGCGCTGCCGACGATCGCGGCGCCGATGAGACCGGCTCCGATGCCCCAGCCGAGGCCCTTGGCTTCTGCAGGAGTGGTGGTGGACGCCATGCTGCCGGTAACGGCAAGGGCGGCGAGGGCGATTGCGGCGATCTTGATCTTGATCGACATGAGAAACTCCATCCGGTTGAGCGCGGTCCATTTGGTCCGCATGCCCATTGGACGGAGCCGTTTCGAAATCGGTTCGATTGAGGCGCCGGGAACCCGGTCTATCTAATATTGAGTAGATAAAACAATCATTTAGATGAAATATGCGGGCCGCCCGAAAGCCTCTTCACGTCGAAGTTATCGACGTCAACAAGCAATTCGCAGAACGCGCGCGCACCGTGATCGAGCACGCGCTCGCCCTTCTCCGCGGACGCTGTCGTGGCATCGCCGGCGGTGCCGCTTGCGTGAAGATCCTGGGCCTGCCAGGCAAACGGCGCCGGCCGATGCGTCGAGAGCCAGCGATAATCCTTTTCCATCGCAATGCCGGCGGGACGAAAATCGGCGATCGCATCGCGACGCACAGCTTGCGGATATCGCGCCAGCATGATCGATGTCTCGACCGCGCCGCCATGAATGCCGTGGCGCAATTCTACCGCTGAAAATAATCCCTCCGGCTCGCCGAAGCGAAACCATCCCGTGGTGACGGCGAGAAGTCCGTATCGCGCGCGCAGATCCTGCGCCACAAGGCTCATCGCCGCGCTGTTGCCGCCGTGGCTGGTGACCATGACCAGCTTTTTGATGCCTGCGCGCGCGACGCTCTCGCCGAGCGCCATCCAGGTCTTCAGCGCTACCTCCGTTGGCAGGGTCAGCGTGCCCGGATAGTCGATATGTTCGGTGGAAATCCCGACCGGCTGCAGCGGCAGGAACGTCGCGGGAATACTGGCGGGGAGAAGCTCGCGCACCCGCGCCAGATACGCCTGCGCAATCATGACGTCGGTACCGACAGGCAGATGGGGGCCGTGCTGCTCGGTCGCCGCCAGCGGCAAGACCGCAATCCAGCGCGCCGGCCCGGCTCCGGCGATCTCGGGCCAGCGGATCTCGGTCCAATCACGGGGAGGGAGCAAAGAAGTCATCGAGCGAAATGTTTCTTTAAGAAGATTTGCAAGGTAGTTTGTCTTCATTCCGAGGACGTGAGCCACGTCCGGACCGGTACAGTGCCTCCTATCATGGGCCAGAACGATCGACGGAGTCCAATCATGAACCCGGCTCTTTTGCCGCGAGCGCTAATTGCCGGCCTCGTGGCCGTTGTTATGGCTAACGCGGCCGCCAAGGCCCAAACCGCGCCTGACAAGGTCTCGTTCGGAACCAACTGGGTTGCCGAGGCCGAACATGGCGGTTTCTTCCAGGCCCTGGCTGACGGCACCTACAAAAAATACGGGCTCGACGTCACCATCGTGCCGGGCGGCCCCAACGACAACAATCGCATGCTGCTGATTGCCGGCAAGCTGGACTTCTTCATGGCCGCGAACTCCCTGATGTCGTTCGATGCGGTCGCCAACAAGGTGCCGGTGGTGACGGTCGCCGCCATCTTCCAGAAGGATCCGCAGGTTTTCCTGACCCACCCGGAATCGAAAATCTCAAAGCTCGAAGAGCTCAAGCCGCTGACGCTGTTTGTGTCCAAGGAAGGCATCTCAAGCTATTTTCAATGGCTGAAGTCGGAATATGGATTCAGCGAGGAAAAGGTCAGGCCTTACACCTTCAACTCGCAGCCGTTTCTCGCCAACAAGCAAAGCGCGATGCAGGGCTATGTCACCTCGGAGCCGTTTGCGATCGAAAAGAGCGCCGGGTTCAAGCCGGGGATCATCTTGCTGGCGGATTACGGCTTCAACACTTACTCGACCCTGATCGAGACGCGCCGCGAGCTGACCGACAAGAAGCCAGACCTGGTCCAGCGCTTCGTCGATGCTTCCGTCACAGGCTGGTACAATTATCTGTACGGCGACAACACGCCTGCCAACGCGATGATCAAGAAACTCAATCCGGAAATGACCGACGAGTTGCTCGCCTACTCCGTCAATAAAATGAAGGGACATGGCATTGTCGATTCCGGCGATGCCTTGCGCGACGGCATCGGCGCCATGAGCGATGCACGGGTGGCAAGCTTCTTCGACAAAATGGTGCGGGCCGGCGTGGTGCGCGGCGACATCGACTTCCGCAAGTCTTACACGCTTCGCTTCACCAACAAGGGCGTTGGCCTGAATTTGCGGCCGAAGAACTAGGACGCGCGATGGCCGAACCCGCAACCTTGTCCGAAATGGACCGCCGCACGGCCGGCCTCGCGGTGAGCCTGCGCGGGGTCACCAAGGTCTACGACAGCGGTGTCGTGGCGCTGGGGCCGCTGGACCTCGACGTCGGCAAGGGCGAGTTCGTGTCCCTGCTTGGGCCGTCGGGTTGCGGAAAGTCGACGGCGCTGCGCCTGATCGCGGGCCTTGGCGCGCCGACATCCGGCACCGTCGGCGTCTCGCAACCTTCCAATGAGGCGCGCGCAGGCCATTCCATCGGCTTTGTGTTTCAGGAGCCGACGCTGATGCCCTGGACCAGCGTCCGGGAAAATGTGCGGCTGCCGCTGAAACTGGCACATGCACCGACCGATGAGGCAAACGCGCGCATCAGCGAGGCGTTGGCGCAGGTCGGGCTTTCCGAATTCGCCGACGCTTTCCCGCGCGAACTATCGGGCGGCATGAAGATGCGGGTCTCGCTGGCGCGCGCATTGGTTACCGATCCGGATATCCTGTTGATGGACGAACCGTTCGCAGCACTCGACGAGATCACCCGCTTCCGGCTCAACAACGATCTGCTGTCGCTATGGCGCAATTTGCGCAAGACCGTCATCTTCGTCACGCATTCGGTGTTCGAGTCGGTGTATCTGTCGCAGCGCGTGATTGTGATGACGTCGCGGCCCGGACGCCTCAGTGCGGAATTTCACATCGGCGCGTCAGAGCCGCGGGGAGAGGAATTTCGCACCTCCGCCGACTATGCCGGTTATTGCCGCATGGTCTCGAATGCGCTGGCGCCGTCGTATTCCGGGCAGTCCGGTTCGTGAGCTCCCTGCAGCCACCGCCATCCGCCGAGCAGGCCACGCCTGATAGCCGCGCCCTGCGCCTCGTCCGCATTCTGCTTCCCGTCGTCGTGCTCGCTGTGGGCATCGCGGTGTGGGAGCTCGTGGTGCGTATCAACAATATTCCGCCTTACGTGCTGCCGGGACCGTCAGCGGTTTTCCGGACGCTGGTCGGGGACTGGCCGGTGCTGTCGCAATCGCTTCTGACGACGCTTGTGACCACGCTCGAGGGCTTTACTGCCGCAGCCGTTGGTGGCATTGCGCTCGGGCTGTTGTTCAATCAATCGAAATGGCTGGAATATTCGCTGTTTCCCTATGCGGTCATCCTGCAGGTCACGCCGGTGATTGCGATCGCGCCGCTGCTCCTGATCTACCTGCCGCAGCAGACCGCCGTCATCGCCTGCGCCTGGATAGTCGGATTCTTTCCGGTGTTGTCCAACACCACGCTCGGATTGAATTCCGTGGATCGCAATCTGGCCGGTCTGTTCAGACTTTACGGCGCGTCGCGGATGCAGACGCTTGCGTATCTCAAATTGCCTTCCGCGCTGCCGTTCATCCTCGGCGGATTGCGGATCGCGGGCGGCCTGTCGCTGATCGGCGCGGTGGTCGCCGAGATCGCGGCGGGCTCCGCCGGCGCGGGGTCGGGTCTGGCCTATCGCATCGCCGAATCCGGCTACCGTCTCAACATTCCCCGAATGTTTGCGGCCTTGCTGTTGCTCTCCGCCGCCGGGATTGTCATCTATGGGTTGCTGGCGCTAACCTCGCATCTGGTGTTGCGGCGCTGGCACGAGAGTGCGCTTGGAAAGGAAAACTGATGGTTGGCGGGAATATTTCTTCCGAGAAGATCGATTTGCTGATCTATGGGCCGAGCAAGCCGATCGTCGACAACGGCTTTTCCGATCAGTTCGTGCTGCATTCTTTTGAGACCACCGCCGACCTTGAGCGATTGACGCCCGCCGTCGCAGAAAAAATCCGCGGGGCCGCGGTCACCTATAATTCGGTACGGGGCGACAGCGCGACCCTGGCGCGTTTCCCGAAGCTCGAGATCGTCTCCTGTTTCGGCGTCGGCTACGATCACGTCGATGCGAAATATGCGCGCGAGCATAATATCGTCGTCACCAACACGCCCGATGTCCTGACCGAAGAGGTCGCGGATATCGCGATGGGGCTTTTGATCGCGACCTTGCGCGAATTCATCAAGGCCGACCGCTATCTGCGTTCCGGTCTCTGGATGACGCAAAATTTCCCCTTGAGCGTCGGCTCGCTGCGGGATCGCAAGGTCGGGATGGTCGGCATGGGCCGGATCGGCCAGGCGATCGGGCGCAGGTTAGACGCCTCGCGCGTTCCCGTGGTCTATCATTCGCGCAATCCGGCGCCCGGCGTGTCGTACAAGCATTATCCCGACCTGATCGAGATGGCGAAAGCGGTCGATACGCTTGTTGTCATCATCCCCGGCGGCCCCGCGACGGCCAACATGATCAACGCCGATGTCATGAAGGCGCTCGGGCCGCGCGGTGTGATCATCAATGTCGCCCGCGGCTCGGTGGTCGATGAGCCGGCCCTGATATCAGCGCTGAAGTCGGGGACCATCCTGGCCGCCGGGCTCGACGTGTTCGCCAAAGAGCCTACCGTGCCGGATGAATTACGCACGATGCAGAATGTCGTGCTGTTGCCACACATTGGCTCAGCTTCGGTGGTAACGCGAAACGCCATGGACCAGCTGGTAGTCGATAATCTGAAAGCCTGGTTTGCGGGAAAACCGCCGTTGACGACGGTGGCGGAGACCCCTGTAAAGAGCCGCTGATGACAGCTCGCTTTGGGATCATGCTTGCGGCGCTTTTGGCGGCGGTCGCCTGCGGATCGCCTGTTCGGTCGCAGGATGCCTCGACGCTGAAAAAAGACATGGTCGGTCAGTGGGAGCTCTCGACCACCGAGCGCAGCAAGACCTGCGTCGTCACGCTGAAGAGCGATTCGACGCCGCAGGGCCTCAAGCTTGAACTCGAGCCGGGTTGCGCGGCGGCGCTGCCGTTCACCAAGGACATCACCGTCTGGAGCATCAAGGGACTTGATATCGTGCGGCTGCAGGACGCCGCGGGTCAGCCTGTGATCGATTTTACCGAAGTCGAGAGCGGGATTTTCGAAGGCCTGAGGCAGGGCGAAGGCATCTATATCCTGCAGAATCTCGCCGCCGCCCGTTCGCTGGCAAAATCGATGGACCAGATGATCGGCGATTGGGCGATGGTTCGCGGCAATGGCCGCCCGATCTGCGGCCTG
Organism: Bradyrhizobium sp.; assembly: GCA_041495185.1. Classification (GTDB taxonomy): domain Bacteria; phylum Pseudomonadota; class Alphaproteobacteria; order Rhizobiales; family Xanthobacteraceae; genus Bradyrhizobium. The sequence continues at coordinate 1,501 of JBGQCE010000049.1, read as the reverse complement.
ACCCTGACCAACACGGAAACGACGCCGGATAATTTCGCGGTCTTCCTCAAGCCGCGCTGCGATCCGGCGGTCACAGCCTTTGCGCCGACGGTGTGGCGGCTGGAGCGCGGCGAGTTGTTGCTGATGTCGGCGAGCGGCGAGGCCTGGCGCTTCGAGGCCGACGATAACGCGCAATGGCGGCGGGTGCCTGACAGCGCCGATCCGCTGATCATGCTCCGGCAATAATTCCCGGATGGTTGCCTCGTCCGGGAAATTGCTCAGCGCCAGGCGATATCGATAAAAGCAGCAAACGCGATGTGCCACAGGGCCAGCGGCGCCCCCAGAACAACCCAGAGCCCCCGCTTGCCATGAACTGCGATGGCGCCGATGGCGACGGCGCACCAGATGCCCGATGCCCAATAGCTCCAAACCATTGGAGCCGTGAAGGGAATGGCCCAGGCAACGGCTGCAACGATCAACGAAACTCCAATGACTAGCGGTGCGCTTCTCATCGAGACCTGCCTGTTGGAGACCATGTTCGCGGGGCCATTCTTGCCGATGATAGTGTAATCATGCACGGATATCCGAAGCCGCGTAGCGCCGGCCACGTTTTTTCAAGGCGCATGCGCCTCTCCCGACGCGCAGAAGGTTTCGGTGGGATTTTCGCACCAGATAAAGCCCGACGAGATTCGACGCGAGCTCCGCGCCGATCGGGGGCAGCGCCAGGTTCACGATCGAGGTGTCGAGCACGATCATGAAGAAGGCCGCGCCGGTTGCGAGCACAGCAATTGTTTCGCTCGGGCGTCGCCCCGACATCGCGGCCGCACTGCCATGGGGTGATTCGATGCCCGATCGATCGACCACGGAGGCGGGGACGGCGTGGCCGTTGCCCTCGCAAACACGCCCTGCAGGCAAGGACCGCTGCATATCCAATCCAATCCTCCAGTAAAGAGCATCGCGGCGCGCGGCCGCGAGTAACTCTTTAGACTATATTTCAGAGGTTAGTAATATGGATGCCACATCCCTCGCGAAAACCGCTGAGGAATGAGTCAGTGTCCGGTGATGCTTTTCGCACGGGCCCGATGCGTAGCCTGCTTGGCGCGATTGCCGCACACGGCCATGCTGCACCAGCGCCGCGCATGGCCCTTGGTGGTGTCAAGGAACAGCATGGTGCAGGTCGGGCCTTCGCAATTCTTCACCAAAGTGAAGTCCTCATCGCAGATCAGATCGGCCATTGCCTGCGCGATCGGCAACAGCAGCGTATCCGGCGTGCGCCAGCGCCTGCGCCAGTGCCAATGCAGGCCGTGATCATGCGGCGCCTCCGCAAGCGCGTCGCGGGTCTCTGACGCGACGATCTCGCCATAGGCCTCGTCCCGCTCCAGCAGGCGGTTAAGCGGCCCCAGTTCCGCCAGCACTTTCGGCTCGACCGGATGTCCGGCATGCGTAAGCACGAAGTTGCGAAACCATTCGCGCAGGACTCGCGCCTGTGCAGCCACGGCGTCGAGTTCACCTGGAATCGTGT